>JAVSGI010000005.1:3172500-3325610 GCA_032334235.1 Paracoccaceae bacterium Fryx2 | reverse complement strand
TTCCGCCTTCCTGGCTCATCCGCCCCGACATGACTTCGTCCATCACCCAGTTCACCCGCTCTTGCGCGGGGCTGGTGTGGTCCCGCCATCCGTCGCTCATCGAGCTGTGTCCCATCTTTTCCTGTGCGCGCATGGTGGTCTCCGATCCTCATTTAAGGGGTGCGATGCACCCGTTTGCCTTGCACCATGAATCGCTCTATCGAGGAGTGTAATCAACTGAATAAGGTCGTTATTTTCGTTTAATTACAATATCTTGAGGTTAATGAAATCGCCATGGAAGGTATGTCAGAACGCGAGTATTCCGCTCATACCGGCCTGTCGCGCGGGGCGATCCAGAAGGCACGCAAGGCCAGCCGCTTGGTGGTCTACAGCGACGGGTCGATCAACGCGGCGGCGTCCGATGTACGGCGGGCCGACATGACCGACCCCGACCAGCAGCGGCGCAGCACTGGCGGCGGCGATAGCAGTTTCAGCGGCCCCGCCGACAGCTCGTCATACCTGAAGGCCCGCACCGCGCTGACCGTCTACCAGGCGCAGGACAAGCAACTTGGCATCCAGAAGAAGAAGGGTACGCTGGTCGACCGCGCCCGCGCCGAAGCGCTGGTGTTCCGGTTGGCGCGTCAAGAACGCGACACATGGATCACCTGGCCCAGCAGGGTGGCGGCATTAATGGCCGCCGAAGTGGCGGCAGAGGTGGAGAAACAAACGGCCAAACCGGTGACAATCGAGGCCGCGATCCTGCAGAGGGTGCTGGAAGCCCATGTCAGACAGCACCTCGAAGCCCTCGCCGATCTCAGGGTCAGCCTCGGATAACGACAGCACCGCCAGCGATGACCTGACCGCAGACCTCGACCTTGGGTTTGATGGGGCCGAGGATATCTTGCGCAGCTGGCGCAAAGGCATGCGCCCGGATCCTGACCTGACGGTATCGGAATGGGCGGATGCACATCGCTGGCTGTCGTCGCGCGGCGCGGCCGAGCCGGGGCGGTATCGTACCGCGCGGGCGCCCTATTTGCGCGAAATCATGGATGCCCTGTCGCCCCGCCATCCGGCGCAACGGATCAGCTTCATGAAAGCAGCGCAGGTTGGCGCGACGGAGGCTGGCAACAACTGGATCGGCTTCGTGATCCACCACGCGCCGGGCCCGATGCTGGCGGTGCTGCCGACGGTGGAGATGGCAAAACGCACCTCGCGCGGGCGATTGGACCCCTTGATCTCGGAAAGCCCGGTGCTGCGTGCGCTGGTCAATCCGGCCCGGTCACGCGACGCGGGAAACTCGATGCTGTCGAAGGAATTTCAAGGTGGCATCCTGGTGCTGACCGGGGCGAACTCTGCCACCGGCCTGCGCTCAATGCCCGCGCGCTATATCTTTCTGGACGAGGTTGACGCCTATCCAGCCTCTGCCGATGAGGAAGGCGATCCGGTCACGCTGGCCGAAGCCCGGACCACGACATTCTCGCACCGGCGCAAGGTGTTCATGGTTTCCACCCCGACCATCCGGGGCATCAGCCGGATCGAGCGCGAGTATGAGGCATCAGACCAGCGGCGCTACTTCGTGCCCTGCCCACGTTGCGGGGCGATGCAATGGCTGCAGTTTGAGCGCCTGCGCTGGGACAAAGGGCGACCCGACACCGCCGCCTATCATTGCGAGGGTTGTGAGAAGCCCATCGCCGAGCACCACAAGACGCAGATGCTGGAGCGCGGCGAATGGCGCGCAACGGCCGTGTCGTCCGACCCGCATTCCATCGGCTTCCATATCTCCGCGCTCTATTCGCCTTTGGGCTGGAAGAGCTGGCAGCAGATCGCGCGCGAGTGGCTGGCGGCCCAAGGCTCGGAAGAGATGCTGCGCGCTGCGCGCAACACCCTGCTGGGCGAGACATGGGTTGAAAGCGGCGATGCACCGGAATGGCAGCGCCTTGCTGATCGCCGCGAGACGTTCGTGGCCCAAATCCCAGCGCGAGGACTGTTCCTGACCGCTGGGGCGGACGTGCAGAAGGACCGCATCGAGGTCGATGTCTGGGCCTGGGGCCGTGGTTTGGAAAGCTGGCTTGTCGATCACATCGTCATTCCTGGCGGGCCGGATGATCCTGCCTGCTGGGACAAGCTGACGGCCCTTCTTGGCCAGACATGGGTTCATGAACACGGCGCTGTCATGCCCCTGGCGAAGCTGGCCATCGACACAGGGTATGAAACGGCAGCCGTCTACGCTTGGGCCCGCACCCAAGGCATCGCACAGGTGGCCCCCGTCAAAGGCATGGAAGGCTTCAACCGAACAACGCCAGTCTCGGGGCCAACCTTTGTTGATGCGACAGTAAACGGTCGAAAGCTCAAGCGGGGCGCGCGTCTCTGGACGGTGGCCACCGCCACTTTCAAGGCGGAGACCTATCGCTATCTGCGGCTGGAGCGGCCGAGCGATGTAGACCGTGCCAGTGGCGCGCCAAATCCTGCGGGCACGATCCACCTGCCAGACTGGGCAGACAGCGAATGGCTGAAACAGCTGGTGGCCGAGCAACTGGTCACGATCCGTAACAAGCGGGGCTATGCACGCCAGGAATGGCAAAAGATGCGCGAACGCAACGAGGCGCTGGATACTCGGGTTTATGCCCGTGCCGCCGTCTGGATCCTAGGGGCCGACCGCTTCGATGAGCGGATGTGGCGACAACTCGAAAAACAAGCCGGAGTTGAAACGACCACGGTTGCAGCCAAAGCCGACACTGAAACACCGTCCGAGCCTCAGGCCGGGCGGATTGCCGCCCCGCGCAAGCGCGGTTGGCGGGTAAGCACGCCCAAATACATGGAATGATGGATCCCCAATGACCCTCGATGATCTCAAATCCCGCCACAGCGCGTTGCTCGCGGCCCGGTATAGCGGCACGCGCTCTGTAAGCTATGATGGCAAAACCCTGACCTATGGCACTGATGCTGAATTAGCGGCTGCCATCTTCGACATAGAACGGCGCATTGCAAAGGCCGAGCGCGGCGCCGGGCGGATCTCTCGCCCCCATGCCGTAAAGGACCTGTGATGAACTGGCGGCAGCGCCTCGGTGCTTTTGTCGGTGGCTTTGATGCAGGCCAGCATCATCGCCGTCTGCGCGGGTTTCGAGCAACGCGCGCCCATGTGAATGCGCTGATTGCGGCGTCAGGACCTGATATCACCGCTCGCGCCCGCTGGTTGGTGCGCAACAATGGCTATGCGGCCAATGCTGTTGAAAGCTGGGCTGCCAATACCGTGGGCGATGGGATCAAACCGATCTCGCAAATCGCGGACGCAGCGCGCAAGGAAGAGCTGCAACGCCTTTGGCTGGCCTGGACCGATGAAGCAGACAGCGAAGGTCTGACCGATTTCTACGGGCTGCAGCGGCGCGCGGCACGTGAGGTGTTTCTGGCCGGTGAGGTTTTCGTCAGGATCAGGCCACGCCGCGCAAACGATGGGCTCTCCGTGCCCCTGCAATTGCAAATGTTGCCCGCCGAGATGCTGCCACTGCACCAAACGGGAATGGCTGCAAATGGGAATGCCGTCCGTCAGGGGATCGAGTTCGACCGGGTTGGGCGGCGCGTGGCCTATCACTTCCTCCGGCGGCACCCCGGCGACAGTACTGATCCGGGGCTGGCGGGCGAAATGGTGCGGGTTCCAGCAAGCGAGGTCATCCATGTGATCGATCCGGTGGAAGCGGGTCAATTGCGCGGAGTGTCAAAGCTGGCACCGGCCATCGTGAAGCTGTTTTTGCTCGATCAATACGACGATGCCGAGCTGGACCGCAAAAAGGTGGCGGCAATGTATGCGATGTTTGTCACTTCCCCCGCCCCGGAAAACCCCCTGCTGCCGTCCGAGGATGACGACATGTTGGGTGGCTTCGAGATCAGCCCCGGCCAGGTCGTGCGGCTGGATCCGGGCGAGGATGTGACCGTGGGCCAGCCTGCGGATTCAGGGGCAACCTACGAGCCGTTCCAATACCGCACGCTGCTGCAGGTCGCCTCGGCGCTGGGCATTCCTTATCCTTATCTGACCAATGACATGGTGAAGGGGAACTTTTCGAACTCGCGACTAGCCCTTATCGAATTTCGGCGTCGCGTTTCGGCCTGGCAGCACTCGGTGATGGTCTTTCAACTGTGCCGTCCCGTCTATGCGCGCTGGATGGACGCTGCCGTGCTATCGGGCGCATTGGTTCTGCCCGGCTATGAGGCCAACCGGTCGCAGTTCCTTGCGGCCAACTGGCTCCCCACCAAATGGGATTGGGTTGATCCCCTGAAGGATGCCAATGCCGAGATTGCCCAGATCGAGGCAGGGCTCAAATCCCGCACCCAAGCCATCGCCGAGCGTGGCTATGACGCGGAACAGGTCGACCGCGAAATCGCCGCCGAACGCCGCCGCGAGCGATTGCTCGGCCTCGACTTCCGCCGCCCCGGATCGCCCGCGCAAGGTGTGCAGGCTTTGTCGGGCCCAACAGAGAATGGGGAAGAAGAAGACGATAATGACCCAACAGATGAAACCGATGACGCGCAAGACCCTTCGCGCAAGCCTGAGGACCAGACCTGATGCTGCATGCCCGCATTGCCGCGCGCGCCTTCAACACCCCGCTGCTGGTTGAGCCCTCCAAAGCCATGGCGTTTCTTTCCGGCCTTGGGCCACGTATCCTTGGGCGCCGGGTCGAGATTGGTGACGGAAACGGCGGCTTGGAAAGCACCGGCGTCCCGCCAGCGCGCGCCAGCATCCTTATCGGTGGGATGCTGGACGATTACCGCCAGCATGGTGAGGCCCCCTACGCGGTGGTGGATGGCATCGCTGTGATTGAAATTTCTGGCGTGCTTATCCATCGTGGGGGCTGGATCGGACAGTCCTCGGGCCAGACCAGCTATGAAGGGATCGCAGCCCAGATCGAGGCGGCTGCAAACGACCCGTCCGTGCGCGGCCTTGCATTGGAAATTGATAGCTTTGGTGGCGAAGTTGCGGGTGTTTTTGACCTAGCAGATCGCATTCGTGCGGTTCGCGCTAGCAAACCGGTCTGGGCTTTTGTGGCAGAACACGCCTTCTCTGCAGGTTATGCGCTGGCCAGCCAGGCCGACCGCATCTTACTGCCGCGCACAGGGGCGGTGGGCAGCATCGGTGTTGTGGTGATGCACGCCGATCTCAGCGGACAGCTGGATCAAGACGGGGTGCGCGTCACGCTGATCCACGCAGGATCGCACAAGGTCGATGCCAATCCCTACACGCCCCTGCCCGCTGATATCCGAGACGACATCCAGCGCGAAATCGATGTGCTGCGGTTTCTCTTTGCGGAAACGGTGGCCGCGGGACGCGGCGCGCGACTTAGCCAAGCGGTAGCACTCGCCACTGAGGCTGCCAGCTTTCGCGGCGCTGAGGCTGTGGCGGCGGGTCTTGCCGACGAAGTCATTGATCTTGCGCGTGGGTTTGCCAGTTTTCGGCAAAGCTTGTCTCCGATCCGCGCATCCGTCTCATCCCGCATGGCCACCACGGCCCAAATTCAATCCCGAAAGGATCCTCTCATGCGCAACGACACCTTGCCACAGACCGAACCCGTCACCGATGAAGCTCAAGATAGCCAATCGCAGAGTGATATTGCCACAAATGGCGGCACGGATCCCCAAGCGCCGCCCACTACAGCCCTTGTTTCCCAATCGCTCGCAGCCCCTCCCGCAGCTTCAAACTCCCCAAAAGCTGACCCCATCTCCGCCCTTCAGACATCCCTGCGGGCCGAACTTTCCGCCCAGCTTCGCCTTGAAGCGGCAGACATTACTGAAATCGCAGCACAAGCGGGACGGCTTGGTATTGCAATAGACGCCGCAAAGGCCCTGCGCGAAGGCACGGCCCCCGAAGCCTTGCGCCGCATGGTTCTGGAACGCGCCAGCGCTGCGGCGGATGCCCGCGATATCGTGGCAGCGCCGCCATCGCCGGTCATCCCCAAAAGTGCAGAAAGCCCCATCGTCGCCGCCGCAAAACGCGCGGCCTCTGCAGGTGCAAAGGGCTGAAAACCCTTTCATCCCTCAAACCCTGCCCCCTGATCCCCCGCCGCTCCTCCCCGGCGGGGGATTTCTTTTTGCAACCAGTTCACAAGGATCCCCGATATGACCGTGCTCCGCCAGCCATCCACCATGGGCGATGTTCTCAAATATGAGGTCAACCCGAACTTCACCCGCGAGAGCGTGACACTTCTTGCGGGCACCACCTATACCGTCGGCGCTGTGCTTGGCCGCATCACCGCGAGTGGCAAATATAAGCTGGCAACTTCGGGCGGCACGGATGGCGCGCAAACAGCTGCCGCCATGCTGCTCTACCCGGTCGATGCCACCGGTGCCGATGCCATCGGCGTGGTGATCATGCGCGGCCCCGCCATCGTCTCCAAAGCCGCCCTCGTCTTTGACACCACCGTCGATGATGCCGCCAAAACCGCGACCAAGCACGGCCAACTCGCTGCCCTTGGCATCATTGCGCGCAATACCGCTTAAAGCAGATCGCGCAACGGCGCATCAGCCGGGCGGCTTCGCTGCCCATGATCCCCAAACCAAGGCTATCCCCACCCTTTTTGCCGGAGTTTCCTATGACCCTCACCCGTAACCCGTTTGACGCAGGCGGCTATTCGCTCGCCGAGATGACGCAGGCGATCAACATCCTGCCCAATCTTTACACCCGCCTTGGCCAGATCGGCCTCTTTCGCTTTGAGGGTGTCTCGCAACGCGCCATCGTGATCGAACAGCATCAAGGCGTGTTGAGCCTCCTGCCCTCGGTCCCCCTCGGTGCCCCTGCCACCGTCGGCAATCGCGAGGCCCGCTCCATGCGCAGCTTTGCGCTGCCTTGGATCCCACATGATGATGTGATCCTGCCCTCGGATATTCAGGGCCATGCCCGCACTCGGCGCCTCGGACGCAGCCGACCCGCTGGTTGAGGTGATGAACCGCAAGCTGCAGCTGATGCGCCGCAAGCATGCCCAGACCCGCGAATATATGGAGATGAACGCGCTGCGCGGCATTGTGAAGGATGGTGCTGGCACCACGCTTTACAATTACTTCACCGAGTTTGGCCTTGAGCAACTCGCCATCGACTTTATCTTTGGCACTGCGGGCACAAACGTGCAGGGAAAGGTCCGCTCCGTGTTGCGCGCGATTGAGGACAACCTTTTGGGCGAGACCATGACCACCGCGCATGCGCTGGTCAGCTCGGAGTTCTTTGACAAGCTGATCAGCCATCCCAAAACCGAAGAAGCCTACAAGTTCTTCTCCGCAACGGGCGGGCAGCCCCTGCGCGAAGACATGCGCCGCGCGTTTCCCTTCGCGGGCGTGCTTTTTGAAGAGTACAACGGCTCTGTCACCCTCTCGAATGGGACGGCCGAACGGTTGATCCCGGCGGGCGACGGCATTGCCTTTCCCTTGGGCACGTTTGACACCTTCACCACCTATGGCGGGCCAGCCAATCTGCTTGGAAGCGGCCAACACCATCGGTCTGCCCCTCTATGCCCGCCAGCATCTCGATGAAAAAGGCCGCTGGATTGATCTGATGACGGAAAGCTCGATCCTGCCGGTCAACAAGCGGCCGCGCATGGCAATCCGACTGACAAGTTCAACCTAAGGCCGTTTGATATGCACGCATTTGCAATGGCCCTGGATCTGCTTTTTGCGGATCCCAAACCTTGTCCAGGAAGCTTGGTATCGTGATTGCGAGGGACAGTTCACCAAGCTCCGCATCATTACGCGCAGTGCCGACAGCATTACGCAGTTTGGGGCCGCAAGGCTCTGGTCAGAGACCTTCCGCTTTGATGTGCGCGTATCAGAACTGCCCAATCCCCGCCCGCAAGAGCAAATCCAGATCGGGGGTGAGACGTTTCTGATCCAAGGGGAAGCCGTGCGCGACCGGGACCGGCTGATCTGGACCATTGAGGCGGCCCCAGCATGAAGATCAAACTCGATCTTGCGCCTGATCTGATCGCGGCGATGGCGGCCGAGATCAAAGCAGGCGAAAAGGCTGTCTCAACCGCCATGCGTGAGGCGGGTACAGGTCTGAAGACCGCTTGGCGTGCTCAGATCACTGGTGCGGGGCTTGGGCGGCGGCTTGCCAACTCGATCCGTAGCCAAACTTACCCAAAATCTGGTGACAGCCTAAGTGCGGCCGCCTTGGTGTGGTCGCAAGCGCCGGTGATCCTGCGCGCGCATGACACCGGACCGTTGATCCGGTCCAAGGACGGGTTTTGGCTGGCGATCCCGACAGCGGCCGCGGGCAAATCAGCCCGTGGCGGGCGCATCACACCCGGGGAATGGGAACGCAGGCAAGGTCTGAAGTTGCGGTTTGTCTATCGCAGGCGGGGACCCAGTTTGCTGGTGGCTGAAGGGCGGTTGAACAGCCGTGGGTTGGGTGTTGCGTCAAAGTCAAAGACCGGGCGCAATGTGGCGACCATGCCGATCTTTTTGTTGGTGCCCCAAGTGAAGCTCACAAAACGCCTTGATCTGGCGCGGGATGCCGAGCGGGCCGTGGACCGCGTGCCAGGGTTGATTGTAGCGAACTGGGTTGAGGGCAAGGTCTAATGACACGTGAAACCATTCTAACCGCCCTTGCGGATCTCTTGCGGCTGATCCCGTTTGTCCCGGTTCTGCGCGGCGAGGTCCTGCCGGAACGCGTGCCAACTTCTGGCCTCATAATCTTGCGTGATGGCGATCCGGGCGATCCGGCGGTGACGCTGTCGCCGCTTTTATATCACTTCCAGCATCGCGCGGAGCTGGAGATTATCGTGCAGGGTGTGGCCCGAGATGCGGCTTTTGCCACGCTCTGCGGCCAGATTGGCGCTGTGATCTCTGGCGACCACACGCTTGGTGGCCTCTGCGATTGGGTTGAGGCGGAAGCGCCGCGCCCGGTCGATCTGCCCGTCGAGGGCGCGGCAAGCCTCAAGGCGGCGGTGATCACCATCGTCCTGCATTACACCACCACCGGCCCTCTGGCCTGACACCCCACCATAATGAGGAGACTACCATGGCACGAGCGCAAGGCGCGCGGGCGCAGATGGCGCTTGCCTTTGAGACGACGTATGGCACCGCCCCGACCACGGGGTTCAAGCTGATGCCCTTTGCCAGCACCTCGCTGGGGGCTGAGCAACCGCTGCTGGCCTCGGACCTTTTGGGCTATGGTCGCGACCCGCTGGCCCCGATCAAAGATGCGGTGACGGCGGACGGTGATGTCTCGGTGCCGATTGATATCGAGGCGTTCGGGTTTTGGCTCAAGGCCACCTTTGGCGCGCCCGTCACCAGCGGCACCACGCCAAAAACCCACACCTTCACCTCAGGGTCTTGGGCGCTGCCGAGCTTCTCGGTGGAAATCGGCATGCCGGAAGTGCCACGCTATGCGATGTATTCGGGCTGCATGCTGGATCAACTGAGCTGGACCATGCAGCGCTCGGGGCTGTTGACAGCAACGGCCAAGATCATCGCGCAGGGCGAGACGATTGCCACAGTCTCAGGTGCGGGCACGCCAGCCGCAATCGCGCTGCAGCGCTTTGGCCACTTTAACGGCTCCATCAAGCGCAATGGCACCGCCCTTGGCCATGTGGTCTCGGCAGAGATTAGCTATGCCAACAACCTTGAGCGGGTGGAGACCATCCGCGCAGATGGCAAGATCGATGGGGCGGATCCGGCGATGGCGGCTTTGACGGGCAAGATTGATGTGCGCTTTGCTGACAGCGCGCTGGTGACCCAAGCCATTGACGGCGCACCTTGCGAGTTGGAGTTCAGCTACAGCCTTGGGGCCAGTGCCAGCCTCAGCTTTACGGCCCATGCGGTCTATCTGCCCCGGCCTCGGATCGAGATCCAAGGGCCGCAGGGCATTCAGGCCTCGTTTGATTGGCAGGCGGCGAAGGGGACAACGCCTGCACGTCTTTGCACCATTGTCCTCACCAACTCAGTCGCGAGCTATGCATGATAGAACTCAACCTTTCCAACGGGCCGAAGTGGCTTGATCTCATCGCAGGCCTGCGTTTGCAGCTGCGCCCGCTGACCACCTCGCTGATGGTGGCCGCGCGCGCGGACCCTGCGATCCAAGACCTTGCCACTGGTGCCAGTGATGATGAACGCGCGGTGGCCTTTGCCAAAGCGCTGGCCCGCTTGGCCATTCTCGATTGGGAGGGGGTGGGCGATGCGGACGGCGTGCCACTTGCACCTTCGGAGGCTGCCATTGATGCCCTGCTGGATCTTTGGCCGGTGTTTGAAGCGTTTCAGACCCAATATGTTGCCAAAGGCCTGTTGATTGATGCGGAAAAAAACGGCTTTGCGCCCTTGCCGAGTGGTCCTTCGGCGGGGGTGACGCCTATTGCGCCGCCTGTGAGCAAGACTGCCTCGACTGCCCCAGCCGCGTAAACGCACCGCAGACTTATGAAGGCTGGCAGGTTTGGGACCTGGTGCAGCGCTTGGGCGGCCAGCTGCGTTTGGTGCAAGGGGCGTCAGGCAATGCGGTGATTGGCTGGGACATGGCGGCGGCCTTTGCGCTGGCCTCTGCGCTTGGGCTTTCGCCGCTGGCTGTGGCCGAGATGTTACCGCCCGTTGAGGCGGTGATGGTTCAGAAACTTAACGAGAGGATGGAACAAGGGCTATGACCGAAAAACGGGTCTCTGTGCGCCTCTCGGCCAGCGGCGGGCGGCAAGTGCGCGCTGAACTGGAAGGTGTGGGCGATGCGGGCACGCGTGGCTTTGGGCGTTTGTCCCGCGAGATGGATCTGGCCAATGCGCGGCTTGCGGCCTTATCGCGCCGGGCGGCCCTTGCCGCGGGCGTTATGGCTGCGGCCACAGTGGTGGCGGGGGTGGCCATGATCCGCTCTGGCCTGCAAACCGTCGATGCGCAGGCCAAAATGGCGCAATCTCTGGGCACCACGGTGGAAAGCCTGCAAGTGCTGGACCGGGCCGCTGATCTCTCTGGCGTCTCGATGGGCAATGTTGAGCAGGCCACGGTGCAGCTGACAAGGCGTCTGAGCCAGGCAGCGGCAGGTGCTGGCCCTGCCGTCGAAGCGCTTGACCGCCTTGGTCTGTCAGTCAGCGCGCTGCAAAGCCTGCCGCTTGATCAGCGTATTGCCTTGATCCAGGACCGGCTGGCGGAGTTTGTGCCCGAGGCCGAGCGCGCGGCGGTTGCGTCACAGCTCTTTGGCGACCGCGCAGCCCTCGTGTTTACGCGCATCGATACCGCCACGCTGCGCCAAGCCACCGCTGACGTGACTGATTTTGGCATTGTTGTCTCCGAGCAGGACGCAGACCAGATTGAGCGCACCAATGATGCGCTGTCACGCCTCGGGCTGATCTGGCGGGGTGTATCAAACCAGCTGGCGGTGGCAGCGGCACCAGCCCTTGAAGCGGTGGCCAACGCACTGGCGGCGGTGTCCAAAACCACGGGACCGCTGGGCCAAGCGATTGCGGGTGTTTTCGACAATCTGGGACGGCTTGGCGCTTATGCTGCAACCTTTGCGGCCTTCTTTGCCGGGCGCTGGGTTGCCGCAATGGCGATAGCGGCGCTGTCGGTGCGCGGGCTTGCCACAGCCCTTGTCATCGTGCGGGGCGCGCTGATCCGCACCGGCGTTGGCGCGCTGATCGTGGGCGCTGGTGAGTTGGTCTATTGGTTCACCCGGCTTGTTGCGGGTGCTGGCGGCTTTGGCGCCGCGATGGGCCTTTTGAACGACGTCGCGGTCGAGGTCTGGGGCCGGATCAAAATGGCGGCCAGCTCGGCCGGGGCCGCGGCCACCGCGATGTTCTACGATCTGAAAGCGGATGCGGCCATGGGCATGGCGTCCGCAATTGAAAGCGTGGTGGGGTTTGGCAATGCGACAGCCAATACCTTTGAAGGCGCTCTTTTGGCCGTGAAAGAAATCTGGTCGCGCCTGCCCAGCGTGATTGGCGATCTGGTGTTCACAGCGGCGAACCGCATGCTCGACGGCATTGAGGCGATGCTGAATGGGGCCCTCGGGCAAATTGATGCTTTTACCGGCAAAATCCGGGATGCGCTGGCAGCTGTTGGGATCGAGACAGCCTTTGGTCAGATTGGCGAGATCAGCCTTGGCGATATTGCAAACCCCTTTGCCGGGGCCTCAGCCGAGGCGGGCACGGCGGCGGCTGAAGCGTTTCAGCGCGCCTTTGCCAAAAATCCCCTGACCGCCCCTGATCTTGGTCTGAGCGGCCTTGCCACTGACGCGCTTGCGACCGCGAACAGCTACCGCCAGGCCGCGAGCGATCTTGCCGCAGGGGCCACAGCGCCGCTTGCAAGTTGGCAGGCGCTCAAAGATGCCGTAAGCGGCAGTGGTGCTGCGGGGGCTGATGCGCTTGATGAGGCACAGGCGTCGGCCTCAGGCGTTGCGGAGGCCTTGGACGTTGCCACAAACGCGGCCAACTCTGCAGGTGGGGCGGTCAAGAGCTGCCGCCGAAGTGGCCAAAACCGGCTGGGCGGCCGTCTCACAATCCTTGGCGGACTATTCCAAGCAGGCAATGGACTGGGGCAAGGGCCTTGGCAGCACTTTGGTCAGCGGCTTTCAATCAGCGGAAACTGCGTTCAAGCAATTTATCACCACTGGCAAGTTCGACTTCAAGTCCTTGGTGTCTTCCATCCTTGCTGACCTGGCCACGCTGGCGTTCAAGCGCGCGGTTCTGGGCCCCATCGCCAACGCGCTGTCGGGGGTCGTTTGGGGGTGGAGATATATTTGGCTCGGTTTTGCATGCAGGCGGCATGGTCGGGACTGGCGGAACCAGCCGCAGGGTTCCAGCGCTGGCCTTTGCCGCAGCACCGCGCATGCATGCTGGAGGCTGGGCGGGTCTGAAACCCGATGAGGTGCCCGCAATCTTGCAGCGCGGCGAGCGGGTGTTAAGCCGCAGGCAGGCAGCGGGCTATGGCGCAGGCGGGGCGGCACCAAACATGTCGATCTCAATTGACGCGCGCGGCGCACAAATTGGCGTGGCCGAACAGATTGAGGCCCGCCTGCGCGCGGCACTTCCTGAAATCGCGCGCATCGCCAAGCAAAGCGTCGCGGATGGGCGGCGACGGGGTCAGGCGATATGACAATTGCAGTGTTGCCACTGGTGCTGGTGTCCGCACTTGAACGGCGTCTGGTTACCTCCGTGGCCGAGGCACGCTCACCCTTTACCGGCACGTCGCAAATCCAAGACTGGGGCGCATCATGGTGGGAGTACCAGATTGAGATGGCGGTAACGCAAGGTGCCAATGGCCGCAGCCTGTCTGCGTTCTTTGCCGCTTTGGGCGGTTTGCGGGGGCGGTTTTTGTTTCCTGACCCAACGATTGAAGTGCTGGCCGGGGCTGGGCAATCCTTATGTCACCGAGACGCAGGCGGCGGGAGGCACAACGCTGCACACCGCGGGCTGGGGACTTGGTTTGCGCGCAGGGGATTTTTTCCAGTTGGGATTGGACGCGACAACACGGCTTTATCAACTGACGGCGGATGTGACGCCGGTTGGTAGCGAGGCGGAGATCATGTTTGTGCCCTCCCTGCGCAGCACCGTTCAGGTTGGCACGCCGATCGGCCTGAATGCCCCATCCGTTCTTCTTCGGCTAACGGCGCCGGTGCCGACGGTCATTGGCCGGGCGGATCAGCACCGGTTTACGATCTCAGCCCGAGAGGCGCTCTGACATGAGCCGAGATGTAACCGCCGCTTTTGCTGCGGCACTGGCGGAGCAACACCTTCGCCCGGTGATCTTCTTCGAGGGCCAATTCGCCACGGGCTGGGTGCGGATTTGGTCGGGGCTGGGCGAGATCGTGCTGGAACGGCCAAACTTGGGCTGGCGCGGGGTCGCTTCTGGGCATCGGTTCTCTTGATGAAACCGGCGAGGTCGTGGCGGGTGGCACGGTGGTCTCGTTGTCTGGCGTACCGCTTGATTTGGTTCAAATGGCGATTGAGGAAGCGCGTCAGGGTTTGCCAGGCCGGATCTGGCTTGGGCTTTTGTCTGAAACAGGTCAGGTTATCGCCGACCCGGTGCAGGCCTTCTCGGGCCGTCTTGATGTGCCAGAAATCAAGGATGATGCTGACAGCTGCACGATTACCATCAGCTATGAGAGCCGGTTGATCGACCTGACCGTGGCGCGAACCTGGCGCTACACCCATGAAAGCCAGCAGGTGCTATATCCGGGCGATCTTGGCTTTGAATATGTCACCGCCATTCAAGACCGCGAGATTACCTGGGGACGAGGATAGACCATGGCCCGCATCGACAATTGGGAACGCCACCTCACAGAGGCAATCGACGTCGCACGTGTAAAACCCTTCGTTTGGGGCGTTCACGACTGCGCAACATTTGCTTTTGGGATCCGAAGCCTGCTCACGGACGGTGAGGATATGGCCGCCCTCTGGCGCGGACGCTACAGCACTGCGCTTGGCAGCGCGCGCGTCATGCGCCGTCTTGGCTGGGGCTCGCTGGAAGACATGGGGCTCGCACTGCTCGGTGCACCGCGCGAGACACCGCTGCTGGCCCAGCGGGGTGACATTGTGCTGGCGGACACAGGCCTTGGTTTTGGTGTGGTGATTGGCGCCACAGCCGTTGGCATCACGCCAGAGGGGCTTTCTTTTGCAGCTTTAACGTCTTGCCGGCTTGCCTGGCCAACATAACACGGGATAACCCCATGCCCTTCATCGTCTCAGCCGTCGTCGCCGTAGCGGGGGCGATCAGTGGAGTATTGGCCGCAGGCGGCATTGGCGCGGCCCTGATCCGCATCGGTGGCACGCTGCTGTTGTCTTATGCAGCACAGGCTTTGATGCCAAAGCCGCAGACGACGCTGCAAAACCGCACGGTGACTATCCGCGAACCCGTGGTACCGCGCGATCTGGTGTACGGCCGCACCCGCAAGGGCGGGGTTATCGTATTCCTGCATTCCTCGGGATCTGACAACGCAGTCCTTGATTTGGTGATCGTGCTGGCCACACACCGGGTTAAATCCATCGGGGCTGTTTATTTTGAAGGCGAGGTCGCGCTGAATGCTGCGGGGGCTGCGCAAGGTCGCTGGGCGGGCAAAGTCAGCATCGAGAAGAAGCTGGGCGATGCCAACCAGACCGCGTTTGCGGGGCTGAAAGCAGCACTGCCCGACAAGTGGACCGAGAACCATCGCTTGCGGGGCTGCGCTGCCATCCATCTGCGGCTGACCTATGACCAAGACGCCTACCCGGGCGGCATTCCAAACATCACAGTTGATGTTGAGGGCAAGAACGATGTCTGGGATCCGCGCATCCAAGCGTCCGTTTATTGCGAAAACCCCGCACTTTGCTTGGCCGATTATATGGCAAACACCACTTGGGGCATCGGGGTGCGGGTTGGGCAGCCGGACGGCATTGACGAGATGGCCCTGATTGAGGCGGCCAATATCTGCGACGAGCCGGTGGCACTCGCAGGGGGTGGGGTGGAGCAGCGCTATGCCTGCAACGGTGTCATCACGCTCTCCGAGGTTCCCAAAACCGTTATCGAGGGGTTGCTGACATCCTTCGCCGGGCGCTGCGCTTTCTCGGGCGGGTCTTGGCGCATTCATGCAGGGGCGTGGCGCGCACCGTCCGTGGCGCTGACTGCAGATCATGTTCGCGAGGCTGGTCTGACCTTGGCCACGCGCGTGACGATGTCATCAAACTTCAACGGGGTGCGCGGACAGTTCGTTTCCCCAGAGAATGACTGGCAGCCCGACGACTTTCCGGCCTATGCCAGTGCGGCCTATTTGGCGGAGGACGGCGGAGAGCAGAAATGGCGCGATATCTCGCTGCCTTTTACCATCTCTGCTGCGATGGCGCAGCGGCTGGCCAAGATCGAGCTGGAGCGTGCGCGGCGTCAGATGACGGTACGGCTGTCGGGCAAGCTGTCCGCTTGGGCGGCCACAGTCGGTGATGTGGTGACACTGTCCTACGCCCATTGGGGCTTTGCTGCCAAACCGTTTGAAGTGCAGGGCGTCAGTCTTGATCTTGCGGCCTCGGGTGATGCGGCACTGCTGCTGCCAGAACTGGTCCTGCGCGAAACCTCGCCGCTGGTGTACGACTGGTCGGCAAGCGAGGCACAGATATATGCGGCCGCCCCGCGCACGGCGCTGCCAAATGCTTATGATATTCCAGCGCCGGGGCCGCCCACAGTTACAGAGGATCTCTATGTCACCCGCGATGGTGGCGGGTTGAAGGTTCTCGCGCGCGTTGCCTGGGAGGCCGCCCCTTCGGGCTTTGTTGCTGGCTATCAATTGCAGGCACGGCAGAGTGCAGGCGGTGATTGGCTGGATTATGGCCGCACCGATGGCACCAGCCTTGAGATCCGCGATATAGCGCCGGGCGCGTGGCAATTCCGGGTGAAAGCGGTCTCGGTGCTGGGCGTATCGTCGGTCTGGCAAGGCGCTTCAGTCGAAATTCTGGGCCTGACAGCACCCCCAGCCGGGCTGGGCAGCGTGACGCTGCAGACCGCCGGTGGTCTTGCCATCCTGAAATGGGCCCGCTCCGTTGATCCTGATGTGCGGGTTGGCGGCAATATCGTGATCCGCCATTCGAAAGAAGTCACGGCGACTTGGTCGGACAGCTATTCGATGGACCGGGTGGGCGGCGGTGAGGCTATTGCAGTGGTGCCGCTGAAGCCTGGGACATACCTCATTCGGGCAGAGGACAGTGGCGGCAGAGCGGGTCCGGAAACCCGAGTGTCCACCAAGGGTGCACAAGTGCTTGCGTTCTCAACCTTGGCCTATCTGCAGGCCGATCCGGGGTTCGTGGGCGCAAAGACGGGTCTGCAGGTTGTGGGTTCAAACCTGACACTGACGACCGCAACAACTGGCGGGGTCACGCAGGTCACGGCAATGGAGGGGCAATACGGTTTTGCCGCCGGGCTCGATCTTGGGGCCGTCAAACGCGTGCGCCTGCGCTCAGAGATTGGTGTTGCGGCCCTGGCGCTGAACGACCGGATCGATGCGCGCACAGCACTGATGGACAGCTGGGCCGACTTTGACGGCGCGGCCGGGGCTGAAATCGACGTGCTGTTCGAGATCCGCGAAACTGATGACGACCCAAACAGCAGCCCCACCTGGGGCCCTTGGGGTCGGCTCGACAACCATGAAATCGAAGCCCGCGCCGTTGAGGCCCGGGCCTATCTCTCCACCAAGGATGCGTCCTACACGCCCATCGTCTCCCAACTGCGGCTTTATGCCGATGAGGTCGCCTGAGGGGCTTTGCGTTCACAACGCGCGCGCTTTCGCGGCCTGTGGGCTGCGCCCCCAACGCGAAACCCCGCAAGAAGACTTGATACAGAACGGAAAGCCCTGAATGCCCCAGACATCGAGTTTTGCAATCACCAACGACGCCGGAGCCGCCGTTCGGGCCCGGATCAACGAGGTGATCGCCGCCTTACAATCCACCAGCGCCGGGGCGTCGGCACCGACCGCAGCCGTTGCGGGCATGCTCTGGGTCGACACCTCTGCATCCCCGCCGGTGCTGCGGCGGCGCAATGCGACGAACACAGGCTGGGACGCGCTTTTGGATGCAGCGGGCAATTTGGCAGGGTTGGCAAATACGGCGCTGGCGCGGGGAAACCTCGGGCTTGGCACAATGGCGACCAAAGCCGCAGTGGAGTATGACGCCACGATTGCAGGCAAGGCCAACCTTGCTGGCGCGACCTTCACCGGGGTGGTCACCGCGCCAAACTTCGTATCCTCGTCAGATGCACGGCTGAAATCTGACATTATGATCATCCCAGATGCGCTGGCGCTGGTTTGCGCGCTGCGTGGCGTGCGGTTCACCATGGATGGAACCCGCCAGATCGGCGTGGTGGCGCAAGAGGTAGAAACGGTTCTGCCTGAGGTCGTGCGGGCAGATCAGGCAGGGCAACTGTCTGTCGCTTATGGCAATATCACAGGCCTTCTCATCGAGGCCGTCAAGGAACTGACCGCGCGTGTTGCGGCATTAGAGGAGGCACGCCGATGAATGATGGTGGTTTTGACGGTGGATTTATTGATCTGATCAATTCCATGTTTGGCGGCGCTGTCACCACCCTGATCGGTGCGCTGACCGGACGTCTGATGTGGCATTCGGGCGAGGTGAAACTCGGACGGCGCCGCTTTTTTGGCAAGGAGCTCCTCTGGGAAATTCCCGTTGCCGTTGGTATGGCGCTGATTGGTGAGGCTGCAGCGAATTACATCGGCCTCGCGCAACCCGTCTCGACAGGCTTTGTGGCAACGCTGGCCTATCTTGGGCCCCGCGGGGCTGAGGCGCTGCTGGCGTCCTGGCTGGGCCGCAAGAAGTAATTGCCCGTTCTGGCACGTGCTCCGGCGCGTGTTCTGGCATTTTTGCACAAACACCAACACCCTAAGCGCCGCCCAACCTCGGGCGGCGTTTCCTTTTGCATGGGACAACGACATGACCGCTTTTGAAATCGCCCGAAGCTACATCGGCACCACAGAAGGACCGGGGGCCGCAAACAACCCCAAGATCATTGAGATGTACGCCACCATAGGCCAAGATTGGGTCGAGCATGACGACGTGGCCTGGTGTGCGGCCTTTGTGGGGCATTGCCTTGAGAAATCAGGGATCCGCTCCACCCGCAAACTGACCGCGCGCTCTTATCTGGACTGGGGTGAGGCCGTGGATCTCGCCGCAGTGCGTCCGGGCGATATTGGCATCATCCCGCGTGGCACCTCGGCCTGGCAGGGCCATGTCTTTTTTATCGACTGTGTTGAAGGCAAGTGGCTGTTTGCCTTGGGCGGCAATCAGGGTGATGCGGTCAGCGTGCAGCGCTATCCGGTCTCAAAGCTGATCGGCCTTCGCCGCGCGCCAGCCGCTGGATCACGTCGTCCACCCCCGATCAAGGCAGTGCAATCGATGTTGCGCGATCTTGGCTATCATGAAGTGGGCGCGGCTGATGGTGTGATGGGCAGTCGCACCAGGGGCGCTGTTCTGGCCTTTCGCGCTGACCACGGCCTGCCGCTGGAGCCGGTGATTGACGCCGCTTTTATCGCTGCCTTGGAGACAGCAAAGCCGCGCGCGGTCAGCCCTGAGCGAGCCCTCGGGCAGCCCAACGCCTCGCGCATTGTCACCGCCGCCAATGTGCAGATTGCGCTTGGGGCTGTGGGCTCTACCGGGATGGTTTTGGGCGAGATCGCCCCCCTGGTGTCGCAGGCCGAAGACGGACGTGATCTGGCAACAAGGGTCCTCGATCTGGTCGGGCTTGGGGCACATGCAGCCATGGTGTTACCGATCCTTGGCGCCTTGATCTTTCTCGCCATCATCGTCTTTGCGGTTAAATCCCGTGCCGCCCGGATCGAGGATCACCGGTTGGGGAAAACGCCATGATCCTAGGCACAATGCTCCGTTTGGGGACCCGGCTGCGCTTGGGTCTGGCGCTGGCGGCAATTGCGATCTCCGCCCTTTGGATTGCCTTCGCCCGAGGTCGGGCGGAAGCGCGCGCGCATCTTGCCGTCAAACAGGCAGAGGCCCGCATTCGCTCTCTCACCCTTGCAAAGGACATCCGCCATGAGCTTGAGGTTTTACCTGACGCTGAGCGCAAGCGCCGTCTTGCTCGCTGGATGCGGGATTGATCTGCGCACCCCCGCCGATTGCGATTGGGCCATGCCCATCCTGCCCTCGCGCGCCGATCAGCTGACGGATGGCACTGCACTCCAAATTCTGACCCATAATGAGACCGGCGCACGGCTTTGCGGGTGGCGGCCATGATGGGTCTGTCGACAGGCGGGGTCTCCACGCAGGAAGGTCCGGTCATTCTGATCGGCTATGAATACCGGCTGCAGCTTCAGGCTGAGGCTGATTTTTTTCCTGAATCCGCCACCTTCACGGGACAGCTGCGCTCTACGGTAACCGACAGCACAGTCCTTGCCACCTTATCAACGGCGAACGGCAGCGTGCTGCGTCACGATGAGCGGACCCTCGAGATTGTGGTGGCAGCGGATGTGACGGCTGCCCTCATTCCCGGCAGTGTGGTTGTGGATTTTGTCCGCATTGATCTCACCCCGGAGCGCCCGCTTGGCTTCTCGCTGGAAATCCCGGTTCAGCAACCGGTGACGCGGGGACTTTGACGCCATGACCGCCGCGATCGATCTCCGGCTCCAGACCGGACCTATTCGTATTCGCGTCTCGGCCATGTCGCCGATCACCCTGCGCTTGGCCACAGCGCCGGTGTCTGTCCGCCTGCTGGGTCTGCCCGGGCCAGACGGTTTGCGCGGACCTCAAGGCGCGCAAGGCAATCAGGGTGAGCCTGGCGTGACCATTATGCCCACCGACGCGCCCATCAACGGAGGATTTTTCTGATGGCCAATACAATCCAGCTCAAGCGCCGCGGCTCCGGCGTGGCAGGCGCGCCTGCAGCGCTTAAATCGGGCGAGCTTGCCCATAACGAGGTCGATGATACACTTTATGTTGGCAAAGGGGACGATGGCACCGGCAATGCAACCACCATCGCGGCCCTTGCGGGTGCGGGGTCCTTTGTTGCCTTGACCGGTGGGCAGACCCTCGCTGGCTCCAAAACCTTCACCCTCGTTCCAAAGTCCTCCCAAGACGCCAGTACCGCGACAGATCTGGTGCGCAAATCGCAATTTGATGCGGGGCTTGCCGCCAAGGCCGAAGCTGTGCACGGCCATATCATCGGCGATGTGACGGGCTTGCAGGGTGCGCTAGACGGCAAACTCGGCGCATCGGCCAATGCCGTATCGGCAAGCAAACTCGCGACCGCACGGACAATTGCATTGGCTGGCGATCTCTCGGGCGCGATCAGCTTTGATGGCGCGGCCAACGTGACCCTCACGGCGGCCGTGGTCGATGACAGCCACAACCACATCATTGCCAACGTGGACGGGCTACAAGCAGCGCTGGACGCCAAAGCGCCCTTGGCATCGCCTGCCCTGACAGGTGTGCCCGTCGCACCGACCGCCAACACCGGAACCAGCACACCCCAGCTCGCAACCACGGCCTTTGTGCAGCAGGCCATCGTCGCCTTTGGCCCCGGCGATATGCTGGCGGCGACCTATGACACCAACAGCAATGGCAAGGTCGATGCGGCCGAACTGGCCGACGCTGCGCCTTGGGCGGGCATTACCGGTAAGCCCACCAGCTTTACGCCTTCAACCCACAGCCATCCGATCTCGCAGGTGACCAGTCTTCAGGCAGCGCTTGATGCCAAAGCCCCGCTTGCCTCGCCGGGCCTGACCGGCACACCCACAGCACCAACCGCTGCCTCTGGCACCAATACCGCACAGCTGGCGACGACAGGGTTTGTCGCCGCGGCCATCGGGGCGCTGATTGATGCGGCTCCGGGTGCTTTGGACACGCTGAACGAGTTGGCAGCGTCTTTGGGCGATGACCCAAATTTTGCGGCCACCGTGACCAATGCTTTGGCAGGCAAGCTCGCTGCCGCGTCAAACCTCGCAGACCTGCCCAACAAGACGACGTCCCGCGCAAACCTCGGCCTTGGTAGCCTTGCCACGCAAGCCGCAAACGCTGTCGCCATCACCGGCGGTACGATCAACGGCATTGCGCTGGACGGGGGCACATTCTGATCATGGCAAACACGCTCTTGGTCAAACGCACCACCGTGGCAGGGCGCGTGCCAACGACCGCGCAGCTGGCTCTTGGCGAATTGGCGGTGAACACCGCAGACGGCAAGCTGTACTTCAAGCGCAACCTCAGCGGCGCAGAAAGCATCGTCGATGTGACAACCGCAGCGCTGAGCGACGCCGAGCTCTTTGCCAAGGTGCTGGCCAAAGATGGACCCGGATCGGGCCTGAACGCCGATGTTCTGGACGGGATCCAAGCCAGCGCTTTTGCGCAGCTGGCGGGGGCAAGCTTCACAGGCGCCGTGACGGCGCCCGACTTTGTCACCACCTCCGATCTGCGGCTCAAATCGGAAATAGCCCTGATCCCGGATGCGCTCAGCAAGCTGCAAAGCCTCACCGGTGTGACCTTTCAAATGCTGGGGTCTGACAGACGCCAGATGGGGTTGATTGCGCAAGATGTGCAGCGCGTGGCCCCGGAAGCCGTGGTCGAGGCCGAGGGCGTGTTGCGCCTCGCGTATGGAAATCTCATCGGCCTGCTGGTCGAGGCCATCAAGGACCTCGCGGCCGAGGTCGAGCAGCTGAAAAGGAATATACCGTGATCGAGATCGGACTCTTTGCCATCACCAATTGCGGTGGGGCGCTGCATTATGCAGTGGATATCAAACCAGATTATGCGGGGATTGCTGTTTTTGAACGGATGCCCGCAGGATCTGGCGCTGGCATGGCCGGTGTGATGGCTTGGGCGGATTTAAAGGCAATACTCGAGGTGCCGCCTGCGTTTGGCAACAAGGCGGGCTTTGTGGATCTCTCCCACAATGAAACCCTGATCCCTGACCTGCCGGGTACTGACGCCGGGGCGATCTACAAGGGGCGATCCTTTATTTTTGCCGATGGCATGAACGGCGTTGATGAGATCGTCGATTATTCCTTGCTGGATATCGCGGTCGGTCAGGGCGGAAGACCCCTATCCTGGCGCAACCGCTTTGCGCAATCCGCCCGCGAAAAGATCGATTTGTCGTTCCGGCATCGGGCCCGCGAGGGCATTGCCAATGCGCTGGTGGTCTTTTTGCCGTTTAAGGTGCCCTTTGATCAGGCCCGCATTGAGGTACTGTGTCAGACCGACCCGATCTTGTTGAACGGCACGGTGATTGCCGGGCGGATTGATGATGCAACCATTCCCAAGGATGGCGTCTGGTTCAAGCAATTCTACTTCCACGCAGTCACAACTGAGGTGGTCACGGTCGCGCCAGATGGTCGGGTTGATGTGCCGTTCCAGCTGGTCTGGACCTCGAACGGCAGCACCGTCATGCGGTCCGCCACCTTCAAGCTGGAGGCCGATGCCGGTTATTTGCCGCGCCGCCGCGTCACCACGGATGCAAATGGGCATGGCGTGATCAGCGTCGAGGCCCGAGGCCTTGCGGTTGGCGATGTGATCGCGGTCAAAATCAACACCGAGCATTACACAGCCATTGGCAAGCTGCGCGTTGAGGTGGTGGCATGAGCCTCAAAATTGCGACCAGCACTGAGTTGCAGATGATCTATCCGGCGTTTGTCATGCACAAGCATTGGGATATGCCGCCAGGCTATAACGACCGGCTTTTTGCGCTGGCGGCTGAGGACGCTGCGGCAAATCGGATACAAAATGCAGGCGACGGCCGCAACATTGGCGATCAGACCAATCATCTGGGCCATCTGCGCCATAACTTTCTGATGGATCAGCGCGATCCGGCCATCGCCGTGCTGGCGCAAATGGTGGCAGCGGCAGTGCGGGAGTATCTGCAGCTGGCCTACGGCTATGATCATGCGGGCGACATTCAGATGATGTCGGACACTTTCTGGCAGCGCCGCAGTTCGCGCGAGAATGTGGGCATCAACGCCCATACCCATATGCAGACCGATATCGTCTGCACTTATTACCCGCGCGTGGTGCTGGACGTGGATTGCCCCGAGACATCGCTCCATCGCGGTGCCGTGCGTTTCTACGATCCTGCCAATGTTGGCAAACGACTCTGGCCCTGCAACAACCCGGACGCCTATGTAGGCGGCTGGTACGCCGTGGAGCCGAAAACCGGCTCAATGCTGATTTTTGAGGGTCATGTGCCCCACGACAGCACGTATTTTGAGGGCGAAGAGCGGATGTGCATTCCGGTCCTGTGTTCACTCACCCTTCCCAATTCTCATTGCAAAGCCGGACTCGCAGAGATCCTGGCACATCAAGCAACAGGAGGCCCACATGGCCTATAAGGTTGGAACGACCATCGTGATTGATGACAGCGGTACAGTGGATTGGTCGCGCATCGCCAATAAGCCGGTGATCGGATCTGGGACCATCACAGCGGTGACCATTACAAATGGTACACCTTCGGCTGGTGCGTCTGTGTCGGGCACCGCAAGCGGTTATGCTGGCGCTTATGTGGGCAACTGCTACGTCGAAAGCCTCTCCGGCGGAGGGACGTCAGGTGCTGTGTCAGTCACGGCAAACCGCAAGACGTTCAACTGCAACTGCAATTGCAGGTGTTGAGAATGGAAGTTCGCAACACATCGCTCGATCTATGGCCAACCCGCATCGCCTTTTTTGAGGCTCCCATCGACTGGGCAGTGAACCGGCAATTGGCTGATGAGGCGATTGCCGTTGCAGGGTTGGAGGACGGGGCCAACCCTTCCGCTGCCAAGCGACGCGTTCGTGGCATTCTGGAGCGCAGCACAGCCGGTATTGCATTGAAGGCGCATCTCTTTGCCTGTGCCAGAACCATGCTTGGTCCTTGGGCACAATATCTTGATCCCGACCTTTGCGAAAACCGCGCGCTGGTCCTGCAGCCCGGCGCGTTCATCTCCACCCATAAAGACAGCCGCGAGGGCGATCTGACCTGCGTGCACTTCCTGACCGGTGGCGGTGCGGGGCAACCGATCAACAGCGTCGGTTCTCCGCGCTTTGTGATCGAGGATCCTTCGCGCTACTTCGACGAGGGTCGGCTGCCGTTTGAAGACCGCCACGGCTATTCGGTCAATCCAAGGCCGGGGCTCTCGGTGTTCTTCCCCTCTCATATCCCCCACAACCAGCATCCCCACTTGGGGAGCAAACCGCATGTGCAGGTCGTCGCAAACTTCCGCGTCACCTTGCCCAGCGATCTTGAAGAAAGGTTATTTGACTGATGTGGTTTGATCTGACCCTTGAGGCGCGTGACGGCAGCCGTCACACCATGCGCTACAACCCCCACACTTCTGAGGCCGAAGGGCTGCCGTTGCCGGTCGATCCCGGCATCTTCGCGCCCGCGCCGCGGGTGGCGTGCGTGTTTCGCTTGATGGTGGGCATCGATTTCACGGGATCATGGGCAGTCATTTCGCGTGAAGCTGGGCACTGATTTCGCGGGATCGCGGGCAGGTCTGGTCGGCAAATTGAGGATAGTTGCGCCTTCAGGAATGAAGGGGTGGCTTGATGCCGACAGGACGATTGAACATGCGCCGGATACGAGATGTTTTGCGATTGAAGCTTGGGCAAGGCCTGAGCGAGCGGTCCATTGCCGCTTCCCTCGGTCTGAGCAAGGGGAGCGTCGGAAGCTACACCCAACGGGCGCGTCATGCCGGGCTCACGTGGCCCTTGCCGGAGGGGATCGATGACGACAGCCTTGAACTTCTTTTGTTTCCAGCCCCGCCCACGGTGCCGGACGCGGAGCGGCTTGTGCCCGACTGGGCGGAGATTGACCGCGAGTTGCGCCGCCCTGGGGTGACGCGGATGCTGCTCTGGGAAGAATACCGTGCCGCGCACCCCGGGGGTTTTGCCTATACTTGGTTTTGCACGCATTACGAGGCTTGGAAGGGTCGGGTGCGCCCGACGATGCGCCAGACACATGTGGGCGGCGAGAAGGTGTTCGTTGACTTTGCCGGCGACACCATCGACGTGATCGACCCCACGACCGGCGAAGCGCGGGCCATGAAGCTGTTCGTGGCGGCAATGGGGGCATCGAATCACACCTATGCCGAGGCGGTGGCATCGGAGGGGTTGGAAGATTGGATCCTCGCGCATATCCGGATGTTCGCCTTTCTGGGCGGCGTGCCAAAGGCGGTGGTTCCGGACAATCTGAAGTCCGCCGTGATCAAGGCAGACCGGTTTGATCCGGGGCTGAACCGGACCTATGCCGAGATGGCGGCGCATTATGGCACCGCCGTTCTGCCCGCCCGGCCGCGCAAACCCCGGGACAAGGCGAAGGTGGAAGTGGCTGTCCAAGTGGCACAACGCTGGATTCTGGCGCGGCTGCGGAACCACCGGTTCTTCTCATTGGCCGAGTTGAACGTGGCGATCCGGCGGCTGCTGGACGAGTTGAACATGCGCGTGATGCGCGGCTATGGCGCCAGCCGCGCCGATCTGTTTGCCACTTTGGATCGGCCCAATCTTCAGCCCCTACCGCCCGAACCTTATGTCTTCGCCCGCTGGAAGCGCGCCCGCGTGGCACCCGACTATCACGTTGAGGTCGACAGCTCATGGTATTCCGTGCCCTTCGCGCTGATCAAACAAGAGGTCGATGTTCGCACAAGCGGCCAGACGGTCGAGATATTCCATCGTGGTCAGAGGGTTGCGAGCCACGTGCGCACCCCGGGGCGGCGCAGCCATGTCACCGTGGCCGACCATATGCCATCGGCCCATCGTCGCTTTGCCGAATGGACCCCGGCCAGAATGCTGGCGCAGGCAACCAAGACCGGCCCCGCCGTCGCCGCCTTTTGCGAGATGGTGATGGCTGACCGCCCCCATCCTGAACAGGGGTTCCGCACCTGCCTGGGTGTGCTGGCCTTGGTCAAAACCTATGGGCCGGAGCGCGTTGATGCGGCCTGCCAGCGGGGTGTGACCATCCGGGCCCGCACCGTCACCTCCATTCGTTCGATCCTCAAGACCGGCCTCGATCGCGCCTTCCTGGAAGGCTCCGAAGAGGTCGCCCCCCTCCAGCACGCCAACATTCGTGGCGGCAGCTATTACCATTGAGAAAGGACTAAAATGCTGACCCATCCCACCCACGACCGACTGTTGGCGCTCGGCCTGACCGGCATTGCATCGGCGCTCGAAGAACAACGCAGGTCAACCGCCTTCGACGCCCTCTCGTTCGAAGAGCGTCTCGGCCTGCTGGTCGACCGCGAGGCTGCAGAGCGCGACACCAAGAAACTGGCCTCCCGGCTCAAGTTTGCGGCTCTGCGCCAAGATGCCAGCGTCGAGGATCTGGACCTGCGCAGCCCACGTGGTCTTGACCGCAGTGTCATGGCGCATCTTGCCGATGGCGGCTGGATCGCCCGGCACGAGAACCTGCTGATAACCGGGCCGACCGGTTTGGGCAAAAGCTGGATCGCCTGCGCCCTTGGCCACAAGGCGTGCCGGGATGGGCGGCCCGTCCTCTATCAACGTGCGCCGCGCATGTTCGAGGCCCTTGCTCTGGCCCGTGGCGATGGCCGCCATGAACGCATCCTCAAAACCATCGCCCGCATGGATGTGCTGATCATTGACGATTGGGGCCTCGCCGTCCTCACCGCCCCGGAGCGCCGTGACCTGCTGGAAATCCTCGAAGACCGCCACGGCCGCGCTTCCACCATCGTCACAAGCCAACTCCCCGTTGACCAGTGGCACGAAGCCATCGGCGACCCAACGCTCGCAGATGCCATCCTCGACCGCCTCGTTCACAACGCACACCGCCTCACCCTCTCAGGTGAAAGCCTGCGCAGGCGCTCCGCCGTCACAAAAAAGCTTGACCAAATCGTTCAAGCCTGACTCCATGAAAGCGTCGGCCAGCCTGCCCACGATCCCGTGAAATGACTGCCCAGAATGGCGCGAAACGCGTGCCCACGATCGCGCGAAATCAGCGCCCATTCTCCGCGAAATCCGCAGGTGGCGAAAGACAAGCCCCTTGGCAAGTCCCGCGCACCCCGTATTCTGAAAATCCAGCTGGGTCTGTCGTGCAACTACGCTTGCAGCTATTGCAACCAAGCGTTCCAGATTGCGGATGCCACTGTCTCGAAACTGGTGGATGTTGAACACTTTCTGGTCCAGCTCGACGGCTGGATCACTGGTGCCCCGGAAAGCATTGAGCTTTGGGGTGGCGAGCCGTTTCTCTACTGGGCCAAGATTAGGCGGCTGATCCCCGTGCTGGCGGAGCGGTTCCCGGCGGCACGCTTCTCCATCATTGCGTGTTTCGCTTGATGGTGGGCATCGATTTCACGGGATCATGGGCAGTCATTTCGCGTGAAGCTGGGCACTGATTTCGCGGGATCGCGGGCAGGTCTGGTCGGCAAATTGAGGATAGTTGCGCCTTCAGGAATGAAGGGGTGGCTTGATGCCGACAGGACGATTGAACATGCGCCGGATACGAGATGTTTTGCGATTGAAGCTTGGGCAAGGCCTGAGCGAGCGGTCCATTGCCGCTTCCCTCGGTCTGAGCAAGGGGAGCGTCGGAAGCTACACCCAACGGGCGCGTCATGCCGGGCTCACGTGGCCCTTGCCGGAGGGGATCGATGACGACAGCCTTGAACTTCTTTTGTTTCCAGCCCCGCCCACGGTGCCGGACGCGGAGCGGCTTGTGCCCGACTGGGCGGAGATTGACCGCGAGTTGCGCCGCCCTGGGGTGACGCGGATGCTGCTCTGGGAAGAATACCGTGCCGCGCACCCCGGGGGTTTTGCCTATACTTGGTTTTGCACGCATTACGAGGCTTGGAAGGGTCGGGTGCGCCCGACGATGCGCCAGACACATGTGGGCGGCGAGAAGGTGTTCGTTGACTTTGCCGGCGACACCATCGACGTGATCGACCCCACGACCGGCGAAGCGCGGGCCATGAAGCTGTTCGTGGCGGCAATGGGGGCATCGAATCACACCTATGCCGAGGCGGTGGCATCGGAGGGGTTGGAAGATTGGATCCTCGCGCATATCCGGATGTTCGCCTTTCTGGGCGGCGTGCCAAAGGCGGTGGTTCCGGACAATCTGAAGTCCGCCGTGATCAAGGCAGACCGGTTTGATCCGGGGCTGAACCGGACCTATGCCGAGATGGCGGCGCATTATGGCACCGCCGTTCTGCCCGCCCGGCCGCGCAAACCCCGGGACAAGGCGAAGGTGGAAGTGGCTGTCCAAGTGGCACAACGCTGGATTCTGGCGCGGCTGCGGAACCACCGGTTCTTCTCATTGGCCGAGTTGAACGTGGCGATCCGGCGGCTGCTGGACGAGTTGAACATGCGCGTGATGCGCGGCTATGGCGCCAGCCGCGCCGATCTGTTTGCCACTTTGGATCGGCCCAATCTTCAGCCCCTACCGCCCGAACCTTATGTCTTCGCCCGCTGGAAGCGCGCCCGCGTGGCACCCGACTATCACGTTGAGGTCGACAGCTCATGGTATTCCGTGCCCTTCGCGCTGATCAAACAAGAGGTCGATGTTCGCACAAGCGGCCAGACGGTCGAGATATTCCATCGTGGTCAGAGGGTTGCGAGCCACGTGCGCACCCCGGGGCGGCGCAGCCATGTCACCGTGGCCGACCATATGCCATCGGCCCATCGTCGCTTTGCCGAATGGACCCCGGCCAGAATGCTGGCGCAGGCAACCAAGACCGGCCCCGCCGTCGCCGCCTTTTGCGAGATGGTGATGGCTGACCGCCCCCATCCTGAACAGGGGTTCCGCACCTGCCTGGGTGTGCTGGCCTTGGTCAAAACCTATGGGCCGGAGCGCGTTGATGCGGCCTGCCAGCGGGGTGTGACCATCCGGGCCCGCACCGTCACCTCCATTCGTTCGATCCTCAAGACCGGCCTCGATCGCGCCTTCCTGGAAGGCTCCGAAGAGGTCGCCCCCCTCCAGCACGCCAACATTCGTGGCGGCAGCTATTACCATTGAGAAAGGACTAAAATGCTGACCCATCCCACCCACGACCGACTGTTGGCGCTCGGCCTGACCGGCATTGCATCGGCGCTCGAAGAACAACGCAGGTCAACCGC
This sequence comes from Paracoccaceae bacterium Fryx2, assembly GCA_032334235.1. NCBI lineage: Bacteria > Pseudomonadati > Pseudomonadota > Alphaproteobacteria > Rhodobacterales > Paracoccaceae > Paracoccaceae bacterium Fryx2. Next base: position 3,296,181 of record JAVSGI010000005.1, on the reverse strand, counting down.
CTTCGACGCCCTCTCGTTCGAAGAGCGTCTCGGCCTGCTGGTCGACCGCGAGGCTGCAGAGCGCGACACCAAGAAACTGGCCTCCCGGCTCAAGTTTGCGGCTCTGCGCCAAGATGCCAGCGTCGAGGATCTGGACCTGCGCAGCCCACGTGGTCTTGACCGCAGTGTCATGGCGCATCTTGCCGATGGCGGCTGGATCGCCCGGCACGAGAACCTGCTGATAACCGGGCCGACCGGTTTGGGCAAAAGCTGGATCGCCTGCGCCCTTGGCCACAAGGCGTGCCGGGATGGGCGGCCCGTCCTCTATCAACGTGCGCCGCGCATGTTCGAGGCCCTTGCTCTGGCCCGTGGCGATGGCCGCCATGAACGCATCCTCAAAACCATCGCCCGCATGGATGTGCTGATCATTGACGATTGGGGCCTCGCCGTCCTCACCGCCCCGGAGCGCCGTGACCTGCTGGAAATCCTCGAAGACCGCCACGGCCGCGCTTCCACCATCGTCACAAGCCAACTCCCCGTTGACCAGTGGCACGAAGCCATCGGCGACCCAACGCTCGCAGATGCCATCCTCGACCGCCTCGTTCACAACGCACACCGCCTCACCCTCTCAGGTGAAAGCCTGCGCAGGCGCTCCGCCGTCACAAAAAAGCTTGACCAAATCGTTCAAGCCTGACTCCATGAAAGCGTCGGCCAGCCTGCCCACGATCCCGTGAAATGACTGCCCAGAATGGCGCGAAACGCGTGCCCACGATCGCGCGAAATCAGCGCCCATTCTCCGCGAAATCCGCATCCATCATCACCAACGGATCGCTCCTCTCACGTGAAAAGCTGGACTTCATCGCGGCGCACGACATTGCCATCACGATCTCGCATGACGGGCCCGGCCAGCATCTGCGCGGGCCTGATCCGCTTGCGGATCCGCAGAAACGCCGCTGGATTGAGGCTTTGGTGGCCGAACGCCCGGACACGACGTCCTTCAATACAGTGCTGACACGTGCACATCATGATCTCGGCGCGCTTAAGGCTTGGTTCGCCGACAAGGTCGGCCCGGATGTCTTCGTCGGGCTGGAAGGTGTGGTAAACGTTTATGATGCGGCGACGGCCATTGGTACGGGGCGTTTCGAGCCTGCGCAGTTGAACAGCCTCACAAGGTCAATCTTTGAGGCGCTGGTCGAGGATCCAAACGCCTTTGGACTTGGTGCGCGCCTTGACGAATTCTACGCCTCCATCCAGCGCCGCCGACCAATCGAAGCGCTTGGCCAGAAATGCGGGATGGACCGCGAGGATACCATCGCCGTCGATCTGCGCGGTAATGTCATGACCTGTCAGAACACCGGCGCCAAGGGAGCGCATAAAATTGGCCATGTAGAAGCGTTTGATGAAATTGCGCTGAATACAGCCACCCATTTTGCCTTCCGCCCCGAATGCATAGCCTGCCCAGTTGTCCAGCTCTGCAAAGGGTCCTGCATGTTCCTTGAGGGCGACTTCTTCGCACAGTCCTGCGCTAATGAGTTTGCATTTAATATGGGGATCATTATGGCGGCTGTCTGGCATTTGACAGGGATGGTGGTGGTTGCGATGTCAGGTCAAATTAAGCTGTCTGACAGAAATCGGAGCTCATTCTGCTCCCGAAAATAAGCGCGCCCAATCCTATAACCAGATCCATGCCTGTGCAAAGTTTACTGGGAAGCAAGGGAAACGATTCGGTTTCCTGCACTGTCCGCCCGCACATCAAGAGCATTAGACGACGAAAGCACGTAGCCAAGATTATCACCAACTGAAAACGGGAACATCGTCGGCTGGCCGACAAGTCCATCAAGACTGAGAGGACGTCCAATATGCATAAGGAGCGCCGCGGAAAGCCATTGAACCGTTTCCGGGTTCTGGACGGATATCGAGGGCTTCCGGGTCAGCGTTTTGCCATTTTCACTCTTTCTAAGCAGAGACCAATCAACCTGGGACTGAAGTACCATATTGGTCATGCGGCGGGTGCCTTCTCGTTCACCATAGATCTCGGCCATCCGTCGATGTACCTCAACGGTGGTACAATCCCCTTGAATGGATGTCAGTCGACCAACGATTTCGGCAACTCTCGCAAAAAATGGGTAGACTGCAATGGCCATCCCCCAGGTTAGGACTGCTACTTGTGCATTCGGCATTCTGCCAAAGATGTCGACCCCTCTATCCGCTAAACCGACGACCTCCTCGCGCGGTTCAAGCCAGAGACGGTTCAGGACTGTCCTTGTCTTTTTCTTAGCTTCTAGTCCGGCATGAGCTTCTGTGAGGATCTGATCGAGCTCGCCGATATCGGCAGCGCCCGACCGCACCCGTAAAGCGGCTGCCGCCCAATCTAGGCGGATGAAGCGGTCAAAGCCGATCTGAGGAGCTTTAGTTTGCATTTTCTTATATCTTCTTTCCGATCTTCACGAACGGCACGATCAGTTCCTCTACCGACATTCCGCCATGGGCAACAATCTGATGGCCAGTAGGAACAAAAGCTCCGCGTCCGCTCGCATAGAGCGGAAGGAAATCCGGCGGCAGCCCAGCACCACCGAACTGAAAGGCGTCAGTATCTGCGGGAACTAACGCGGCCAACGTTTCATTACGGTAGGTCCGAACCCGTTCCCCCTTTAACTCGCTGATGACGCCTTGGTTGAGACGCCCAATGCCATCAGCATCGACGTTTCCATGATCTGCGGTCACATAGACATGGAAACCTTTGCTCATCAGCAAGTTCAGCAAATCAGCAACGAAGCCAGTTTCGCACCACTCGTGAATCTGGCGCGCAAGACCTCGCTTGCCCAGCATGGCCCCGTGGACCAACTCGTCGATCATATCAACGACGATGCCGGCGACCTTGATCGACGGGTTGGAAATAGCCGCGTCGAGTTCGCGCAGCTGCTCGGTCCGCTTGATGGCTTTGCGATAATAGACTTCTCCGCCACGCAGGCCGTGTTCCAACCAGAAACGGGCCCAGAGTGCAGGCTCTTGGCCCGTCGTTTCGATAGAGGATTGGAACTCACGGGGCCTCAACCCAGAGAACAAAGCCTGGCGAGACACCGACGTGAGGCTGGGAAGCCATGCGAAGCAACCGTTTTCCTCGGTGAGTAAATCCGGCGCGTGGGAGTTCAGGTACTCTCGAATCTGCACCCACTGGTCGAGGGCCATGCCGTCGAACACCACAAGCGCGATTTTTTCTTCGCCGGCATCCCGGCGCATCGAAAGATATCGTGGAATGTGGTGAACCATCACTGGCGCCTTGGCGACAGGCAACGATGGCAGATCCTGAAAGCGCCTCTGCACCCAATCTTTCAGCCTGTCATCAGCTGCAAGTTGCAGCTCACGCATTTCTGTCCGAAGGACAGCAGCGTCCTCGCTTGGCAGTTCATGGAAACGGTAGATGGTTTCAGCGAGCCGCTTTGCTGCATCGATCCAGTCGCGGTGAGTGGCCTCCGTGGCAGGGAGTTTCGCTGCCACCGAGCCAATCCCTCCGCGAACCAAGTCGCGCAGGTTGATCGAGCTTTGAATGGCGCCGAGCTTGATCCAATCCGGCAAGACCGTCGGGGTGCTGCGCACATTCACAGGCTGCAATGCACCTTCAAGGAACAACGTATCGACGATGACGCGGATGTCCGCGTGATCGAAGGGGATCTCGACGCTGTTGTTGGCTTCTGTCCTTGGATCACGATCCGCATGATCGACCTCGACACCTTGTTCTTCCAAGAAGCGTAGCCAAGCAGTTTGTACCATGCGAACCATGGTGCCTTTTGATGAAAGCAGGTCTTCTATGGGCAAGTGCCCAACGGCGGTGCCTGACAAGATTGCGGCGACATGCTTCGCGAGAATGGGCGGCAATGTTGCGCCGCGGTAGAACAGTCTAAATGCCTCGCGCCAGAAGCTCTCGGGCTTCCGCAGGAAGTGTGGGCTGATCTCGAACAGATGCGTCAGAAGAAATTCCTTCGTCAAGCTCTCGCCGAGAACCTGAGAAGCAAAGCTGTTGTGGGCGGCAAACAGCATTTCCAGATGGGCGCTATCGATCTGCCGGATGACACTGGAATTCAGCTTGGGCATCAGATCGGCAAGGCTCAAATCTACCCTTCGCGCATGCTGAAGATAATCCCACGGAAGAATATTCATATCCATTCCGGAGAATTGCAGGATGAGGGCTTTGGACGTACCCGTCGCGCCATTGTCCCAGGCAGCACGGTAGCGCTCCTCATACTCGACCCGGAAGGCAATCGAGTCCCCAAAGGGAAGCACCTCAAAACCACGATCTCGCAAGACCTGAAGGATGCGTTCATTCAGCAGCAGGTTGTCCGGATCGCTTGCGATCCAGAACGGTGATAGATCTTCAGGAAAGGCCTGAAGTATCCGCTCCGTCCACGACGTCATGTTCCTGCATCCACTTGGTGACCGACGCGCAAGAAGAGAACGCAGTGCAGATCGGCAACGAACGCTTCAGCAGCGTCCAGACGTGCAAGCCGCGCATCATGTTCCGATTGCAGGCGCTTGCGGCGATAATCACGTACCGTGGCAAGCCCGACCCGCCCGATCGCCTGATGGCGCGCCTCATAAGCGTAGATTGCACGGTCCCGCTCTTCTCGTAATCGGGTCATGTGCTCATCGACCAGTTCGGTGAACATGCGTTCGCCTTGCGCTACGGCCGCATCCTTGGACTTGCCAAATAGCTCGGCGCTGATTGCCGCATTCGTCGGGCTGATGGTTTCCAAGCGCTCTGTGAGAAGCAGATCCCAAATTCGTTTCGCTGTCGGCTGGAACGCCCGACCTTCATTGCTGATGAAGACTGGCAGGAAGCGACGGCGGCTAAAGTCATCTGCAGACAACGTGATCTCCCAGAGTGACCAGACACCTTTTACGGTTTCAGGAAGCCCCGATATCCGGACGCAGGGCATGTTCTGACCCGCGACACATCGAGGCAAATCAGCAATCAAGGCACGAGCTCTGGGATCCTCGAGTGTCAGCCACTCAAGGTCGGGGCGGCCCTCCGCGGTTCTTGCATCGAAACAGACCGCACTTGTCTCGCCATTCCCGGACCAGCGGACTCGCCAGACATCGCCCTCTCTGACCGCTTGGCCGCCGCGACTTGGCAGACCGGACGTAATTGCCCGCTCAAGCCAGAATTGAGCCGGGTGGTCGCGCCACTTCCGAGCGTCGGTCGCATCAAGTTCGTGTCCATCGGACAGCAGCTGACTGCTTTGGCTGTGCTCTGCTATCGCCGTCCTCAGCTGTGACACAACTGTTTCGCAGTCGGCTTCGATCGCATCCGGGTTCTGCAGGCCGTTGACGAAGAGCTCGTCGAACAGCGGCTCAACCTCTACCGAGTCCATGACATCGGCGGCTTTGTCGACGCCAAACTCTTCAGCGATGACAGCAAGCTTCTTCTCGAGAACCTCGCGAACCCGATATTCAACAGTGTCTTCGAGCACGAAGTTAATAGCGCGAACCACGAAGGGCTGACCGATCCGGTCAACACGACCTATCCGCTGCTCAACCCGCATGGGGTTCCAGGGCATATCGAAGTTCACAATTACGTGGCAGAACTGCAGGTTCAGACCTTCTCCGCCCGCGTCCGTAGAAATCAGGATACGCACGTTCTGAGAAAACGACATCTGGGTCCGCGCCCGTGCCTCCAGATCCATGCTTCCATTCAACATGACAATGGAGAAGCCACGGGTTTCCAAGAAGTCCGCAAGCATTGCCTGTGTCGGGACAAACTCGGTGAAGACCAGCACCTTCAGTTCAGGATCGTTCTCTTCTTGCTGGATCCGATAGATGAGTTCCAGCAAGGCCTCCGCTTTGGCGTCGGTCCCCTGCGCTTCGGTCTCTCTCGCGAGGAACAGCAAGGCTTCGACGTCTTTGCGTTCATCCGCGAGAGCCTCGAACGCAACCGCAACGTCGATCTGATCTTCACCAGACAGTTCGTGCCACTCCTCCGCACGCTCGGAAGGAAAAAGCTTCAGCTGGGCATGATCATCGTCGAGTGCCAGCAATCGCCTTTCGAGCGTCGTCCGGATCGCTGCCGTGCTCGATGTCACAAGGCGCTGCATCAAGATCATCAGGAAGCCAATATGTCGCTGCTTCGTCGCCATGGCCTGGTTGTAGCCATGACGCACATATTCGGTCACTGCCTCGTACAGGCCCTGCTGGGCCGCGTGGCGATCCTGCCAGGCGACGGGTTGCAGCCGGGTTATCCGCGGCTTGAAAAGCGGCTTTCCCTCGGCGTCGATTGCCGCCCGCTTCTCTGTACGGACCACGAAGGGGCGAACGCGGTCGGCCGCGATACTGCTCACGTCCGGGAAACTGTCGCGGTCGAGAAGCTGCATCAACCGGTGAAACTGGTCCGTCTTGCCCTGATGGGGTGTTGCAGACAGCAAGAGCAGATAAGGCGCAGCCTCGGCCAAGGCTACACCCAGCTTGTACCGCGCAACCTGGTCTGTGCTCCCGCCCATCCGGTGAGCTTCGTCAATGATCACCAGATCCCATGATGCGGAGATCAGGTCTTCGAACCGTTCGCGGTTATAGGTCTGAAGTTGCTCGACGCTCCAGCCACGCCGACCTTCCATGGGCTTCACGGAATCCAGCGAACAGATCACCTGGTCATGAACGCGCCAGAGGTTTTCCTCATCGTTCCGCCACTGCCGAAAGGCGGCCAGTTCAGACGGCTCGACGAAGGTGAACTGCTCGCCGAAATGCAGGCGCATCTCGGCCTGCCACTGTCGAACCAGCCCCTTGGGCGCGACAACCAAGATTCTTCGAGCCATGCCGCGCAGTTTCAGCTCTCGGAGGATCAGACCGGCCTCGATGGTCTTGCCAAGGCCGACTTCATCAGCGAGCAAATAGCGGATCCTGTCGCGGCTCATGGCGCGGTTGATCGCATAGAGCTGGTGGGGCAGCGGCACCACGCTCGACTGGATCGGCGCCAGCAGCAGGTTGTCCTCCAGCGCGTCCAACAGCTTTGCCGAGGCAGCCGTGTGAAGGATCTGGTCGACAGATGGCTGGACAGCGTCGAGCGGGCCTAGATCACGCGCCCGGGCACGGACGACGGCATCCTTGCCGGGCAGCCAAACGCGATAGGCGGTTTCGCCCCAGACGGTTTCCCGATCCACGACACGGCAAGGTGCAGCATGCCGCGCATGCCAGCACCACTCACCAACGCCAAAGCTGTCCCCGCCAACCGCCACTGATTAGCCCCCTGTCCGGGTCAGGGCGCTGTCGTACCAGAAGAGCAGCTTTTCATCTTCCTGCAGGGCGTCATCGGGCACCTTGGCTGCGATGGAGACGATGGTCTGGTAGTGCTTGTTCGCCCAAGCCGCCTTGAAGCCTGCGCGCAGGACTTCGAGGCGGAACTCCTTGAGCTTGCGGCCGGGCGTATTGCGGTACACTTCGAATTCCTTAAGCAGCGCCTTCTCGCGCTTTTTCTCCAGATCCTGAGCCTTGTTTGGGTCGGGCACGAACCAGCGTTCCTTGGCCTTGGCCTTCAGCCGCGGGTCGGGCTTTTCGAGGTTACGCAAGTCGGGGAAGTTTGATGACAGATAGCTATGGATCTGGCTCGGCACATCGGCCGACCCGTCATAGCGCAAGAAGTTGTCCTCAAGCAGCGCCGTCAGTTCCGGGCGGGTTTCGTGTTTCTTCCAGCCGGCACCTAGTTGGGTTGTGAACTCTGGATGAATGTCTTGGTACGACGAGGGTCGTTTCTTGAGAAACTCAGTTAGCCAATCAATTGCGCTACGCTCGTCAGCAACAAACATCTCCATCTGTGGTGGCTGCGCTACTTGTGCACGTTTTCGATCATAAGTACCGATCTGATCTGGCAAGAAAAACATACTATCTCTTTCTTCGAACCGGGTTCGAAGACCTTCGAAGAATTCTTGCGCTGAAAGCGGGACCATAACGTTGTGGCGTATAAACCAACCAACCATCCGGTCATAAAGAATTCGACCACTCCGCTCCGAGACATAATTCAGCAAGGTACTATTCTCACTGAATATTGGTACGTGCTTCATATGGTTTTCCACGAAACTCCAAACACTGTTAGTGATGGGAGCGGAATTAGTAAACATGAGATCAACGTTTGTGCCTGGCTTATATGCCGAAATTATCAAATCCTGCACAACAGCACCGGGTCGAATATCGGCAAGTATGGTTGTAGAACCTTTGTCGAGTTTCCCCACCTGAGCAACTACGAAACCCGCCTCTGACAAGCCAGTTTGGATCAAATTCCAGACGCTTGCTTTGGTGTTGTGAAACTCAACGGTAATCCAATGCCCAGGCTTAAGTACTCTGTAGTACTCATGAAATGTCGCACGCATTAGTGCACCATATTCAAAGAAATCTTTGTTTTGTGTTTCATCAATCACAGCTTCTTTTTTTGCAGCCGTCCGAACTCGCAGCCAGCCCTCAAGAATGAGGTTCATTTCGCTGTAAATGATGTTGGCGCCAAATGGCGGGTCTGTATAAATGTAGTCGATCGTCGCATCTTCTATGCCTGTCAGGCTAGTAGCGGACTGAGTGCTTACAACGCAGGTTCCATTCTTCTTTGGCTTAGCAGAGTCAGATTGCAGCATTTTCGCAATCTTACGCTCCAAAGAGTCGAAAACATTCTTTTCCATCCGTACAATTGGCATGTAGAGGTTTCCAGACATGCCACCGCCACCACCAAAATATCCCTGCCGCTCGGAAATGACAGTGAAAATCGAAGTTAGGCATGAAAGCGCTGCATTGCGCACTTCCACATCGTCAACTGAAGATACCCTCTCCCAGAGGTCTGCAAAGACAATTCTATTTCTTTCTGAAAGAAATCGACTGACATTGGTTATGCCTTTATCGCCAAGTTGCGCCAGTTTTGCTGAATAGCCAATTGGATTGATTGTATCAGTGGGAAACCAGCTTAACTCAGACAAGCTCTGGATTTGAGCAACAACATCCTGATCGTGCTTGCTTGGCGCGCGGTTGATGCGACCACGCCCGGTCCCAGCGTTAACCCATGCAAGAGCTTTCTTCTTTCCATCCTCCGTAACGACACGTTCAACCCGTCGAACGTTTAGCTCGGCTCCACAGCTCGGACAGTCAAAAGATTTTCGCGTTTCAACCTTATTGCCATGATGGATGACACCATGCGGAAAGAATGGAAACTCAAAGACACACTCAGGGCATGTAAAGATATCTGACCAAACGAAGTAGTTAACCTCTAAATTTTTGGTTCCATGTTTGGTTTCATACATCCAGCCTAATTTGGCACGGGACTGTTTAATTGCTGCCTCAAGCAAATTTGCCGCTCTTTGGCTTGGATTAGTGTAAGTATTAATGTGACTAACAAAACCTGCGATCGGCGAAAGATCAACAATAATTGATCGGCGACCACAGTTTCGAGCAGCAACACCTGTCATTCCAGATCCGCTAAAAGCGTCCAGAATTAGATCGCCTGGACGAGTGTAATGCTCAATTAGTGTCTGAATAATGGCTGGCGGAACCTTTGTATGATACGGGTGAAACGAATAAACGGGATCTCGACTGTCGACAACTAAGTCACCCATAAACGGCAATGTCGTGGCCGGTTCTGCCTCCTTGTTCTTTGCCCATGAAACAAATTCCGCAAGAAAAGGATTAGGACAAGCAGTGTAGTATGGCGGATTGGACAGCCTCAGGATATCGTCATTCTTCGCATTGGGAAAGTCGGGGCTAGAGCGAAACGAGGAGTCTTCGATGTGCTCTCGGAGCTTTTCTATGAAGTATGCTCTTCTTTCGCTATCGTCATTAAACTTGATGCCGAGAACCTCCACTGGTCCACTAGCCGGTTTGATGGCCACCTCAAATAGATCGGTCATTGCATTGTTCCTTTATTCATAACGGATTCATTCCACCACAAAGCGCAGCTTGGTGGTGTCCTTGCCTTTGCACCGGTCATTCAGGAAGGCCTCGAACCGCTTGCGCAGGTCTTCGGGCGTTGCAGGCGATCCGCCTTGCAGGAGTGCGGCCTTGATGTCTTCGCTGCCGACATTGACCTTCTCCAGCCCGGACAGCGCGTCCTGAATGGCGGAAGCGAAGTCCCCCGTTACTGGATCGGGGAGGGCCTTCGCCGTTACGAACGCCTCGACCAGACTGCGCGCCGTTGGCTTCAGCAGATCAAGGTTCTCCTGGATCGTCGGGTCTTCGAGGTTGTCGAGCAGCGTCTGCTGCCAACCATCGATCAAGCGGTCCAACTCTTCATCAAGCTGCTTCAGGACATTCGCCGCGGGCAGCATGTCGCCCTGCTCGTTGGCGGGCTTGAAGCTGCAGTGCGGGCACATCGGACTAGCGGACAGCTCCGACTCGAGGAGTGACGCGCAGCTTTTCAGCTTCTCGAGCTTGTCCTCGTAGCCGGTAAGCTGGCTGGTTGGCATGAGCGACACGTTCATCAGAGTCCGCATCGACGCAAGGCGCGGATCTTTGCGTAGGGACGCCTTCGTCTTGTCCTCCGCGACGCCAAGACGGGCCCGGCTGTGCCGAGCGATATAGGCGGCGATGTAATCTTTCTTGAGCTTGGCCAGGGTCTGACGATACTCGGCAGCATGTTGGGCCGTGCGGTCACTGGCCAGCTTCTCGAGAAGCTGTTTGCGAGCATCCTGTGCCTGTTTCACCCAAGGATGGTCCGAAATCAGGACTGTCTCCGCAAGTGAGAGGTAGCCTGCAACAGCGCCGAGGTCAGCGATCAGTTCCAGCATGGCCTCGACAGCTTTCAGCACGTCTAGGTTCTTGGTCTGGGCGGCGATATCTTCCGAGCCGACGCGCAGGTTCTTGAGCTTGCCCACAGTGTTGTAGGGGGCAAGACTTTCCGAGAACGCCTTAAGTTCGTCGAGTTTAGAACGGTAATCCCGAATTTCTTCGTCCCGCAGAAGCGCTTGACCCCAGAAGCTGAGGCGACCTGCCATGTCATTCGACGAAGACAAAACGCGCCGCGTCAGCTTTCCGACTTCCTCCTGCAGCAGCTTCACCGGCTCGTCAGAGCCTTGGGTCGCTTGTTGGGCAAGACCGGGGGGAAGCCCAAGGGCTTCGAACAAGGAACGGAGAACTGCAACGTTGATCTCCTTGGGAGCCTCGACGTGCTTGAATTGCTTCAGTTCGTCGAGCGGACGCTCGGCGAGCGCAGTGATCTTGCTCGAGTCGATCTTGTCTCCCGTAATGGCAAGGACGATGTCCCCCGAATAAACCAGTCCTCCGAGAACAACCGCGAGCAGATCCGGTTCAAGCCGAAACTTGATGGGTGCAAAGCATTCGACCTCGGCATCGCCGCTGATCAGTTCACTGCGGTTCAGCACCTGACCGTGACCTTTGGCCTTCAACCGATTCAGGACTTCCATCGCATAACGCGACCGCGTGGGGTCTATGCGATCGCCATCCAGCATTTCGAGCCCATCAAGAATCACGACAGCATCCTTGGTGCGGTTGGCACCGGCCAGCACGCGAAGCGTATTGCCGATCAGCTGCTTTCGATTGGAATCGGTCACAAGAGCCGAAAACCTAGGGTATTCTGGTGCGAGTTCGCCAAACTGATTGTTCAGCGCGAGACCGGAGATCGCATTCACCACGTCACGGAAGTTGATCCGTTCTTCCGGGCCAAGGCGTGCTTTTTCACGAAGCGAAACCCCCTTGGACCACTCCTGCAGCGCCTTCGACTTACCCTGATAGGTAACCTCAAAAGCCGACATCTGCTTTTCCTGCAGCCATTTGCTCATGTCGCGCAGAGCATCCTTGGCCTTGTCGAGATAGACAGACTTCGCTCCACCGCTGGCTGTTGAGGCAAGATCCTGCGCCGCTGCGTAGAAAGACAAATGACGTCGGAAAGCGTCATCGGGGTTCTTCAACCGGAAAAACACCTCATCTGCCTTCTGGTCATCGCGAAAACGCGGTGGCTCAAATGGCTGGATGAAGTAGATGTAGAAATCGCGCTCCGGCTGCGCCGTAGGCCTGTCATTGGGGGCACCGAAAAACAGATAGCCACTCCGCTCAACGCGGCGATCTTGCCACTCGATCTGGTACTGCCAGATCTGGTGACCCGTCACGTAGGACGTCTCGTCCATCCGCTCCATCAGCTGCCGGATGGCACTGTAATAGGCACGATCCAATGCGTCATTGGACAGCGCATCAGCACGTTTTTCGACCTGTGCGTCGTAGTCCACGTCCTTCTTTAGGTCGAGGAAATACTGTTCTGTGTCCGCGGCCTTGGAGATGAACTGCCCGTTGACGGTCCGGATTGTCTCTCGCAAGACAGTTTGGACGAGCGAAAGTAGATCGGCCTCAGGATCACCGCCCATGTCTTCGATGCCAGGCTGATAAAGGCAAAGCGTATCCCGCAATTCCTCGGCCGTAGGACCGACGGGGACATAGATGTCGCCGCCGGTTGTCAGACGGTGGACAGCGAGCCCATCGATGATCCGAAGCGCCATGGGCCTGTACTGCGGTCTCGTAAATGCTTTTCGAACGCGTTCTTGCAGAACCTCAGAAACCTTCAGCACCGGGCCGATATTCGGATCAGCGCGCAGCACCCCATTGGACGTGACCGTCTCCCAAAACTTATCATAGCCGATTAGCCCAGGTCGATCCTGAGGAACTTCGTCCTTCAGTACGGCCTGAATCTGGTCTCGAAGCGTGACCAGCGCACCGCGCTTTTCAGTAAAGACCAGCCGCTCGAATGTGCCGATGTAGTCGGGATGAACAGGGAAAAGCCGAACGTATTCGTCCATTCGCTCGTTCATCGATCCATAGAATTTAGCGAATGGCGTCAAATAGGCCCGGATCTTGTTATGCTGGTCCGCAGTCTTCTTGAGCAGTCGCTCAGCCACCACGAAGCTTACGTCTTGGCGAGCGAGCAGCACCTGTGTGAAGCGGTCCTTCACGCGCCGAAGGCTATCCGAGACATGCTGAAAGCGACCGCTATCGAAGATCGCCTCCTGAACGCCCGCGACGAAACGGAAGCGCAGGTGCTTGGTCACCTCGCCAATTTCACGCAAGAACGACAGATCCAACACGAGGTCGTGGTCCCGCCGGGATCGCAGATATTCGAGGAACTCGTCGACCACGAGGAGAACGCCATGGTCAGGATGCACCTCTGAAAACGCAGCCATCATCTCTTCAAAGGCGGACTTGTTGTTGACGACCTTGTCAGCCGGGGGGAACGAATAGGTAACCCCGTGCTTCTCAAGGAATACCTCCAACTGCTGGGTGATGATGTCCCGGAGGGACATCTGACTGGATACCTCGATACGATGAACCTTGAATTTTCCTGCAATCGCACTGGCAGCTTCCGCCACCTTCGGATGCCGGATCATCGGCAGGTAAGTCACATCTTCAGCCACGAGCGACAGCACGGACATCAGGTGAGACTTACCGGTCCCGTAGTTGCCGACAACCAAGACGCCCTTGTGATCCACACTCTCGTCAAACGAAAGCTGCGGGATCATCTGGTTCGCGATGCGTTCTGCCATGTCGTCAGAAATGACGTAGGTCGAGACCAATTTCTTGGCCTCCTCCGGGCGATTAGCATCCAAGAGCTGGATGACAGACTCAATCGGCTCGAACTGAATGAGATCACCATAATGCATTGGCATCCCCGTTCCCCTTTCAATTAATGCTGAAAAGGACCACGCCCTCTGGGCTGTAATCCTGATGTTCTGGATGACCTGATGCGGCATACGAGAGGCGATTATCACGCAACTCTCCTGGCCAAACGGCGACAACTCGGCGGACGCGGGACTGCGTCTTCAAGAGATCGAGTACACCAACACGAAGCGTCCTATCGAAGAGTAACTCGATATTGTCGACCAAGAGAAGGCCATGCGCAGAAGCAGCATCAGCCACGTTCTTGAAGACCTCGGGCACCAGCAAGTGTCGTCGTGACTTCGGAAGCGAAAGTAGTTCCCTGCCAAGCGCAGCTCCAAGGTTCAGAACTTGGACTTGCGTGCGCTTAGAAAATTGATCGAGCAAAGCACTCTTTCCGGTGCGTGGCTGACCAATAAGCAGCACCAGCTTGCTGTTAAGAGAAACCGTGTCTTCAACCACGCGCTCGAGATCATCGATCATGTGGAACCACCAGCCGTGTTGTGTGGAACGCGGTGCTGCCGGCATCCGGATATTTCAGAAGCGTTTAGCAGGACGATCTGCTGATCCTGCGGTCGCCTGGCTGCCGGATCGGTGTCGAGACCAAGGCGCTTGAGCGCATAGAACAATAGCGCCCGCCGTACCGGGATCTGCGCCCGCCCGTCTTCCATACCATAATCCATCTCGATCGCACGGCGCTGATTATCGGATAGATCCGGATGCGGGCCGATCTCGAGCACGATTTCATTGTGCCAGTCGGCATCAGCCTGCGGGTCCGCCGTGATTGGGCCCTGCTTACCGATCTCGACAATACGAGAGAGCAGAAAGTCCTTGAACACCTGGTCGTTCTGGCAGAACGCGCGGGCATGCCAGCGGAACCCATCGAAGGCCAAAGCATGAGGCTCGATCCAACGGGCGCTGGGCTCAGGCCTGGACATTGACTGATAGGTGACGTTCAGGGCGGCGGGGGCGTGGATTGCGCTCAGAACCTCGCGCAGCGTCTCCGCTTTGACGCCGCGGGTCGGCGTCGGCGTTGCGCCGTAGCCAGGGAACTCGCTGATCCAGCTCTGCTCGCGCGAGACAAGACCCTGATCGACCGCGCGCAACTGTGCGAGATAATCCTCGGCGCTGGGCGTGATGAAATTCGGCTGGAAGTTGCGGCCTCGGACATAGGCACGCTGGCTCTTGTCATAGATGAGGTTGCGCTTCCACTGATCGGCATAGCCCGCCAGATCGAGCGAAGCCTGCTGGAGCGAGATGCCGAAAGTCTCAATCAGGTCAGCTCGGTTGATCCGGCCGTGCCAGAATGCCCTGAACTCGATGAACGCATTGCGCCGCTCCGCGCCCCAGTTCAGCTGCTTGACTCGTCTGCGCGGCACGTCATTCCTCTCGTTATCCCTCTTCCCGATATTCTAAATAGTAGTCTCTCGCAATAAAATGATTCAGGGGAGAACAGTCGAAGAACATCATCGTGCTGAGATATCAAAACCCTGCAGGTAGGTTTCGATTTCGCCAATCAGACCCACATCGACCTCGCCGCCAGTACGCATGTCGGCAATCGCGCGCATGGACCTCTCGAGCGTCAACCATTCTGTCTCGGGCACATCGTCTGCCGACCAGCGCGCGCGCAACCAGCCCTCATACTGACCCTGCTCCTCCGGCGACAGCAGCGCAGGTGCATGGAATGCCACCAGTCGGCGCCCGAGTTGACGGAGACGGGAATCCCCGAGGGAGGATGCGATCTCCTGACGTCGTGGCCAGTCGGCACGCTGAAACTCGGCAAGAAGTGCCTTGTCGGCATTGCTGTAGAAGCTCCCAAAGATCTGCTTTTCGACGGGTGGTGTCGGCGCAGATGGATCCTCAGGGAAACGTGCCGCCAGAGCCTGTGCGACTCGGGCGCGAAACTCGGGCGCGTTCGCGATGATCTCAGCACGCCGGGCATGCTCGGCGCTGGGCGTGGCGAGAGAAAGGAGCGCGGGCGACTTGTTGGTTGCGAGGGACCGGATGATCTTCGGCGACGCATTCACCGCCGCAAAAAGCACGGCGTCGTCGGCAGCCAGAAGATCGGCCGGATCGACGGCCTCAAGATCAAGGAACGCGGCCTGATTGGCGTTGCTGGCAGAGGTGCCGCAGTAGCAGCCAATCGTGGCGCGCGGCGGACCGCCACCAAAGCGTTCGACCAGCGCCAAGGGCTGGAAGCTTGTGATGCGGCCTTGGACGCTGCCCTTGTCCCGATTGGACAGCAGTTCTGCCCAGAGATCCGGCGCGCCTTGGGCGATCTGGCGTGCGATGTGAATGGTCGCCTCGACATCCCCAAGCGCGTCATGGGCGTTGTGGGCGGTGAACCCGTTCAGCGGCGCAATGCGATCGAGTTTGAAGCGCACGCGGCCGGTCTCATCGATTGGCCATTTGAGCAAATCAGGCTGGCGATACCAGACGGCATAGAGCGCGGTCAGTAGATCAAGCCGCGTGTTCCCGTTGAGCTGCGTCGCGAAAATGTCAGGCTGCAGGTTTTGATAGAAGGCCTGGCGCAGCATCTCCTCGTCAAAGCGGATGCTGTTGAACCCCGTCCAGATGGCAGGCGACCAGCGATTGATCAGTGCGCCGATCTCTTGCGTGAACTCAAAGAGCGTCGGCAGGGCCGCGTCCAGCAACTGCGCTGGGCGCACGCCAGTTACCACCAAGGCCCAAGGCGAAGGGATGATATGCGGCGCGATCCGGCAACGCAAATTGACCCGCTCGATTTCCCTGAATTCGTCATCCGTCAGAATGGCGGCGAATTGCAGAGGCTGATCGAAGGCGGGCGAAAGGCCGGTGGTTTCGAGATCGTAAAAGGCAAAGGTCATGCCCCACTATAGCTTGGGTCTGCACCTGCGTCAGCAACCATAGTGCGCTGGAAACGAATGAAATCCTCGTCTGCACATCAGAGCGTTAACATTCGCGACTCGACCCATGGCCCCCTGCGTGACAAAAGGGATTTGGCGTAGATCGTCATTCCCTGAAACCAGACACGGACATTTTGTTGCTGCGACTCGCCCTGATCCTCTGCCTGCTGTTTTTGTCCGTGCCGGTTACGGCACAGACAATCAAGGGTGTTGCGAGTGTGACGGATGGTGACAGCCTGGAAATCCGGGGAATGCGCATCCGTCTGCATGGGATCGATGCGCCTGAGAGCCGCCAGCTCTGCACGCGCCCGTCTGGGCAATCCTGGCGCTGCGGTCAGCAGGCGGCGCTGGCGCTTTCAGATCGGATTGGTCGCCGCAGTGTCGGCTGCGTGGCGCGCGATACCGACCGCTATGGGCGTACCATTGCGGTCTGCTCGCAGAACGGGGTCGATCTCAATGGCTGGATGGTCGCCGAAGGCTGGGCGGTGGCTTATCAGCAATATTCGCAAGACTACGTGCTGATTGAGGCCGAAGCACGGCGCACTGTGCGCAATATCTGGTCTGGCGCATTTGTCATGCCATGGGATTGGCGGCGCGGCGCTCGTAGCCCATGAGGCATCAGGCTGACAGCGTCACAGAAGTCTTGGCCGGTCTGGTCGAGCGCGTCACGTTTCACAGTCAGGAGAGCGGTTTCTGCGTGCTGAGGGTTAAGGCGCGGGGCCATCGGGACCTGGTGACCACAGTGGGTCATGCAGCGATGATATCGGCCGGGGAATGGATCACGGCATCTGGAGTTTGGCTTAACGATCACAATCACGGCCTGCAGTTCAAGGCCCATTTCTTGAAGACATCCGCTCCTGCAACCCTCGAAGGCATCGAAAAATACCTCGGCTCGGGCATGATCCGCGGCATCGGCCCGGTCTACGCCAAGCGCTTGGTCAAAAGTTTCGGCAAGGACGTCTTCGACATTATCGAGGCCACGCCCGAGCGTCTGCGCGAGGTGGGAGGTATCGGGCCGGTACGGGCCGCCAAGATCACCACCGGATGGGCGGATCAGAAGGTTATCCGCGAGATCATGGTGTTCTTGCACCAACACGGTGTTGGCACGGCGCGCGCTGTGCGGATTTTCAAGACCTATGGCACCGATTCCGTACAAATCATGAGCGAGAACCCTTACCGGCTCGCCAAGGACATTCGCGGCATCGGGTTTCGCACGGCCGACCTAATTGCCGAAAAACTCGGCATAGAGAAGACGGCAATGATCCGGGTGCGCGCGGGGATTTCCTTTGCGCTGACAGAGGCAATGGGCAATGGCCATTGTGGCCTGCCCCGGGCCGAACTGATAGGACTGGCGGGTAAACTTCTCGAAGTGCCTGCGCCTTTGATCGAGAGCGCTGTTTTGGAAGAGTTGGCCGAGAAAACGGTCACGGCCGACTTAGTAGGCGAGGTTGAGTGCATTTTCCTGACGGGCCTCTATCTGGCAGAGCGCGGGATCGCCGAACAGATCAGGCGAATTCGAAACGCGCCCCTGCCTTGGCAGCTCATTGATGCGGACAAAGCACTTCCTTGGATTGAGAAAAAGACAGAACTGACGCTTGCCGCCAGTCAGGCTGAGGCCATCCGCGCCGCGCTAAAGTCGAAAGTTATGGTGATTACAGGCGGCCCCGGTGTGGGCAAGACCACGATCGTGAACTCGATCCTGCGCATCCTGGCAGCCAAAGGCGTAAAGCTCCTGCTCTGTGCGCCGACTGGCCGAGCGGCAAAACGCATGACGGAAGCGACCGGCATGGAGGCAAAGACAATCCACCGGCTACTAGAGTTTGACCCGAAGGTTTTTGGCTTCAAGCGCGACGAGGAAAACCCCCTCGATTGCGAGCTGCTGGTCGTTGACGAGAGCTCAATGGTTGATGTGCTTTTGATGCAGTCGCTGATGAAGGCTGTACCAAGCGCAGCCGCTTTGCTCATAGTGGGCGATATCGATCAGCTGCCTTCGGTGGGGCCTGGCCAAGTGCTTGCCGACATTATCAGTTCTGGCACCGTGACCGTGGCGCGACTGACTGAGGTGTTCCGCCAAGCAGCACAGAGTAAAATCATCACGACAGCCCACGCCATTAACGCGGGTCAAATACCAGATCTGAGGTCTTCGGACAAAAACACAGATTTTTACTTCGTGTCGGCCACCGACCCTGAGGAAGCCGTGTCCCGGATCGTCGAGTTGGTGTCCAAGCGCATCCCGCGCCGCTTTGGCTTCGATCCGATCAAGGACATCCAAGTGCTCTGCCCGATGAATCGCGGCGGCGTGGGTGCGCGATCGCTCAACATAGAATTGCAGGCAGTGCTGAACCCTGCTGGTGATAAAAAGGTGGAGCGGTTCGGATGGACCTTCGCACCCGGCGACAAAGTCATGCAGATCGAGAACGATTATGACAAGGATGTCTATAACGGCGACATTGGTATGATCGAAGATGTCGACTTGAGTGAGGGCGAGGTCGCAGTTAATTTTGACGGTCGAACCGTCACCTTCGTCTTTGGCGAGCTCGACACGCTGGTGCCCGCCTATGCCGCGACCATCCACAAGAGCCAGGGTTCGGAATACCCAGCTGTGGTGATCCCGGTCATGACGCAGCATTACGCGATGCTGCAGCGGAATCTGATCTATACAGGTGTGACTCGCGGTAAGAAACTCGTGGTGCTGGTTGGGCAGAAGAAGGCCCTCGCGATTGCCGTGAAGAACATCTCAGGGCGGCGGCGCTGGTCGAAGCTCAATGAGTGGCTGATTTAACCCTAAAGGCGGCAGGGCTGACGGCTCAATAAAAGGCATCCTCAGTAAATTTAGAGGGCTTCTACCCGATCTAATAAAGATGGTGGAAGGCTATTCACCCGCGAACTCAAAACCTTGTATACTGAAAATAGGGCGATGTTCTTCCCACGTCAACTTAGAGGAATCACGACGCTTCATGCCGCATAGCTTCACGCCCCAACTCATCACGAACATTGAGGCGATGCTTTCACCCCCACGCTCTGGCACGTATCCGACCGCTGGTTCAAGAATGAGTAAGCAAACTGCATAATGGCACAGGACATGCTTGAGACGACGCTGGCCGAACTTGCCCAGTTGGACGATGACTTTGATGGGCGCAGAGAGATTTGCTACCGCGCAAGCTCTTCGATGCTTCATAGGCCAGCGCTGGGCGGGCAGCTGATCGCTCGCATATGCGCAGCACCAGAGAATGCGCCAGAGTTGGAACCGCTTGCCGAATTGCTTGGGTCGGTTCTGGATGCCGCGCGCATGGCGCAGGAGAACCGCAAGAAGCGGGGCAAAGCTTTTCTAATGGCGGTCACGGACGCTGTCGAGCTGGCTGCCGGTCAGGGGAGGCTTACGTCTTTCCATCGGCTGGTGCTTGCGCGCGCTTGGACACAGAACGGGCTGAAAGCGCCAGAGGCGCTGGAACTCACCACAGATGACATCGATGCCGCGAACAGCGCCATAGCGCTGGAGGACCGCATCGAAGCAGATGCGATTTTGGACAACCTGTTCCGTAATCTGATTGAGCGATCCGATGGTGATGCGCTCGTGCTGCACGCTGCGCTGACCGAGACGTTTCCCGCGATGCCAGTCGAGATGCGCACGCAAGTGATCGCATGGTCGGTGGAACGGCCCGAACCTGTCCACACCAGGCTGGCGTGTTTCTGGCTGCTTGATCCCGCAGCAGAAATCCGCCTCGCAGCCGCCAAAGCCCTCGCGGATCGGGCTTCTACGGGTGGGTTATCCTCCGACGTGACCGGCAAGATGGTGATGCTGCGCAGCTGGATGCCCGATGACGACGCACGTGCTGCGGTAGATCAGGCCCTGAAGGCTGCCATGCGATCGGGAACTGCCAGCGGCACACCGTTCAAGCCGTGGACCATCCACAGCGTCATGGCCACGCTGCCCGACGGCGGCGGCGCTCAGAGCATAATGATCGCGTTGCAATCCGGTGGTAGCCGTAAGATCGCAATGCTGCTCCTGAAGCAAGAACATGGAATCAAGGACGCATATCTCTTGCCTTGCAACTCAGCCACAGAGCAAAAAGCGCTTATCCAGCGCATCACACAAGAGACTGGGGCGGTAAAGGTTTCCATTACATGGCTCGAGCGTAGCCTACACATCGCACTGGCAGATGGCGCATCGGCAGGGCTGCCCCCCGCACCAGGCCTTATTGAGGTGGCAGAACTTTGCGGGTTCGAGAAGTTGCGACCCGAAGCTGTCACAACTGACGGTCTGATCTCTGCACTGCCCGAAGCAGAGCGTATTCGGCGCATGTCGGCGCAAGCGCGCGGCAAACTAATCAATGCCAGCGAAGAATGGTGGGATCATCACAAGATCATCCAAAGCTGGTTCGAGGAAAGCGATCATGCACATGACATGCTTGAGGGGCAGCTCAGCCAGCGGGCGCTTGACGCTGCGCTCTGGCGCTGGCTCGAGACAAGACGGGACTTCTGGGCGCGATTAGTTGCGCGCGCAGCTGATGTCTTGTCAGCATCTGACCATCCAGACGCAGCGAGCTTTACGGCGACAGCTATTGCGCTGCTTGAAGGACGCAATCTGAAGAAAATCCGAATCATGGCTGATGTCCACGATCAGACGATCAAAGCATGGGTCTTTGACGATCCCAACGTTACTCATAGCGCCACACGTGATGAAGGAGTGGAGCAGGCCAATGCGCAAAAGCCACTTCCTGAACAGAGGGGCGAATTAACGCGCCTCGTCAAGAATTCAGCCCTTACTGTTGACTGGATCGACGGATTCCTGATGTCCATCACAATTGCGCCCAAGCTGATCGCACCGAACAAGTGGCTGCCCGAAATATCTGGGAGCGTCATCGCCAACCTCGGACTGGAGGGCATGCAGCGCTTTGCGTATCTGATCATGCTGCATGCCAACGCATGCGTCGCACAAGCAGGCATGCCGGCAGAGTTCACCAGGTCGATGGGAATGCGCAGCAAGATGGCGATGCGGGATTGGGCGACCGGCTTCAGCTACGCTTATGGGCAATTCAGTTCGTCATGGCCTACGAAAAAGACAACTACCGATGATCGCGCAATGATCAACCAGGTTTCGGACGCGATGGCCACGGGCATCAGCGCACCTGAATTAAAGTTGCTGAGCCAGTGGATCGCAGCACGCCATGCCCAAAACACCGGCGTCTGATGCCCGCGAATGCAGCCCAATGTCGGCGAATGCACGCGAGTGCGTGCCAATGCCGTTTTTCGGTGCCGGTGTTGATGTGGCGTTGATGTTAAACACAAAACGCCCTGTGGTATAAGGATACCGCAGGGTAAGCGTTTGTTTTATTTAGGTAATTTGGTTGCGGGAGTCAGATTTGAACTGACGACCTTCAGGTTATGAGCCTGAATTTGCGCCTTATCCAAAAAACCACAAAATCAATGACTTAGGCCACAAGCCATTGTAAACGCGCGCTTTCCTTGTCCTCATTCGACTGCATCAAACCGCACTGGACCGCAGCAAAAGGAGTTCAAACGGTGAACGGCGGTTGAGTCAGTGTTGAGTCAGCGTTGGGCTAAACACCGTGATGCGCAGTTTTTAATTTTCCGCACTTTTCCGCACATCGTCGCATCAGCAAGGTCTGACGTATCCTAACCCCGAAGTGATCAATGCGAGTTGACTAGTGGCGCACTCAATGGCGTCACAGGACGTATTTACAAGGGGATGAAATTGGCTAACCGACAGAGATTGAATGAGAAAATCGTTAAAGCGGCAGAGCCTCGTGCTCGCCCCTATCAGCTTTTCGATGACGAGGTGCTAGGCTTCTCAGCAGTGATCCAGAGGACGGGAAGTCGAGGCTTTTACCTCGACTATCGGATCCAAGGTCGTTCCCGCCGCATGGCTGTTGGCCGCTGGCCGGATTGGAGCGTAGTTGCGGCGCGCGATCGTGCCAAGCAGCTGAAGCGGGATATCGACAATAGAATCGATCCACTGGCCGACCGGGTGGAAGCACGATCTGCACCGCGCATACCTGAACTGATCGACCAATACCTGCGCGAACACGCTGCACACCTCGCGCCCCTAAACGCGGCCGACCAAGCGTCGATGCTCCGCAAACTGGTCGAGCCTCATTGGAAGCACCGCCACGTATCCGAGATCGATGCTGCGGACGTCGAACGTCTTCTTTGCGTCATCGCAGAAGGTCGTTCGCGCCCGGCCAAGATCAAGGCCAAGAGCCGTGGTAAGCGCGCGTTACAGCCTTCAAAGCCGACCCCCATTCGCGCAAACCGTGTTGGGGAGGTACTTCGTAAAATGTTCAACCTTGCGGTGGCTTGGAAAATGCGGCCCGACAATCCGGCAGCAGCGTTTCGAAGGCGGCTCGAGACTGAGCGCGAACGCTTCCTTTCGATTGAAGAGATCATTCGGTTGGGCGACGCGTTGCAGGCTGCAGAGGACCAGCGTGGCGCTGGCATCATCAGGATGTGCATGTTGACAGGATCGCGGCTGGGCGAGGTGCGCATGGCGCGCTTTGAACAGTTCAACCTTGAACTTGGCACATGGTCCAAGCCTGCTGCCAACACCAAGCAGCGGCGTGTTCACCGAGTGCCTATTTCGGCGGACACTGCTGCGCTGGTTCGCCAGAGGCGCATGGCAGTCTTGAACGGCTGTGATTGGCTATTTCCGGGGGACGCGCTGGGCGAGGACGGCATCCTGAAGGATCAACCAGTGCAAGAAATCAGGCGCTTCTGGATTAGGATCCAGACAGAGGCGAGGCTTCCCAACGTCAGGATCCACGATCTGCGCCACACCTTTGCGTCACTCTTGGTCAGCGGCGGTGCGTCTCTGGAGATGATTGGTAAGCTGCTCGGCCATACACAAATGCGCACAACTCAACGGTACGCGCATTTAATGGACAGTCCTCTACGGGCAGGCGTGGACGCCGTGGCGGACATCATCAAGGCGCGCCCCCGCGTCGTGCAAGGCGGCGAATAAACGCCGCCCCAAATCTCGTTCATGGCGTGACCACTAACAGCGATCAAAGAGCACCAAAAAGACCGATCACACCAATGTTGTCTTCAAAAAATCTGCTGCCTGATCATTTCTCCACCCTCAGTCGGTTCCAGAGTGGGGAAAGTTTAGTCTGGATCCTGCTATTGCTCGGGCATTCTTCGCCATTGGACTGATCCATGAACCAATCGGCCATTTCATTGACGAAATCCGTAAGTTTCGCAGGGACGCCTTTCTCGTGAACCCGCACCGCAACTGCACGCCAAAAATCATCCCATGCAAATCGTGGCTCGGGCCCCTGTCCTTTGTGCGATTTAACGAAGATTTCCCGTTTAACATCATATCGATCAACTTCTGCAGCGAGGATCAGCAAATCTTCCATGCAAACAATAACCCCTTCGGCGGGCTCGGTGATTAACAACCAGTCTTTTTTGCCCTGTGTGCGGATCCTGCGTAGCAGCATTTTTCTTGGGCCTCTTCCAGACCGACGAAACATCGGGAGTATGTCGGCGACTGAGATGACTACAAGTCCCGCAGCACGCTCCCCCCCGCACTCGACCGGGGAAATCCCTGTCAAAATCTCCAACTTTTCCTGATAAGCCCAGCCTGCAAGATCAGCAGGCGTATATCCCAAACGCGCAGCGGCTTCGGCCACCGAAAGAAACACCCTTGGCAGTGCATCCATTTTGTTAACTCCTTTTTCCTATCAAAGTGATGCCTGCCGTTGCCAAAAGAGCCCGGAAAGTTCATCAAATCAAAGTTGGAATTATTCAGCCAGTTTACCCATCAAAGACCTGTCGCCAACGTTAAGAAGCAGGGAGTCAACGCGGAACATCAAGGAAGGTAAATACGCCTTTCGCGGGAAGTGCCGTCACGTAAGAGATTCCGCCTTCACTAGGTGCGGATGCAACTGCAAACGCTGGCCACGACCTGGCCACCATCATGTGCTGCATTGACCGACCCAAGGCCATGGCTGCGTATTCCGGGGCGATGCGCCCACCTGTTCTGATTTAATCTCATATATAACAATTAATTACGTGCGCCACCGTCATGCGCGCGCATGCAGAAACTGCTCAAAATCAAACGAAAGTGGCAAGACGGGTGTTCACAATCCGGCAAAAGGTTTCCGACAGAAGACGGTGTCGGACACGGCTCTCAAATACCTGATCGAAACTGTCAGATGGGAGTTGAGAGCCAATTGAGACCGATGCTGCGTGTTTCGCTTGATGGTGGGCATCGATTTCACGGGATCATGGGCAGTCATTTCGCGTGAAGCTGGGCACTGATTTCGCGGGATCGCGGGCAGGTCTGGTCGGCAAATTGAGGATAGTTGCGCCTTCAGGAATGAAGGGGTGGCTTGATGCCGACAGGACGATTGAACATGCGCCGGATACGAGATGTTTTGCGATTGAAGCTTGGGCAAGGCCTGAGCGAGCGGTCCATTGCCGCTTCCCTCGGTCTGAGCAAGGGGAGCGTCGGAAGCTACACCCAACGGGCGCGTCATGCCGGGCTCACGTGGCCCTTGCCGGAGGGGATCGATGACGACAGCCTTGAACTTCTTTTGTTTCCAGCCCCGCCCACGGTGCCGGACGCGGAGCGGCTTGTGCCCGACTGGGCGGAGATTGACCGCGAGTTGCGCCGCCCTGGGGTGACGCGGATGCTGCTCTGGGAAGAATACCGTGCCGCGCACCCCGGGGGTTTTGCCTATACTTGGTTTTGCACGCATTACGAGGCTTGGAAGGGTCGGGTGCGCCCGACGATGCGCCAGACACATGTGGGCGGCGAGAAGGTGTTCGTTGACTTTGCCGGCGACACCATCGACGTGATCGACCCCACGACCGGCGAAGCGCGGGCCATGAAGCTGTTCGTGGCGGCAATGGGGGCATCGAATCACACCTATGCCGAGGCGGTGGCATCGGAGGGGTTGGAAGATTGGATCCTCGCGCATATCCGGATGTTCGCCTTTCTGGGCGGCGTGCCAAAGGCGGTGGTTCCGGACAATCTGAAGTCCGCCGTGATCAAGGCAGACCGGTTTGATCCGGGGCTGAACCGGACCTATGCCGAGATGGCGGCGCATTATGGCACCGCCGTTCTGCCCGCCCGGCCGCGCAAACCCCGGGACAAGGCGAAGGTGGAAGTGGCTGTCCAAGTGGCACAACGCTGGATTCTGGCGCGGCTGCGGAACCACCGGTTCTTCTCATTGGCCGAGTTGAACGTGGCGATCCGGCGGCTGCTGGACGAGTTGAACATGCGCGTGATGCGCGGCTATGGCGCCAGCCGCGCCGATCTGTTTGCCACTTTGGATCGGCCCAATCTTCAGCCCCTACCGCCCGAACCTTATGTCTTCGCCCGCTGGAAGCGCGCCCGCGTGGCACCCGACTATCACGTTGAGGTCGACAGCTCATGGTATTCCGTGCCCTTCGCGCTGATCAAACAAGAGGTCGATGTTCGCACAAGCGGCCAGACGGTCGAGATATTCCATCGTGGTCAGAGGGTTGCGAGCCACGTGCGCACCCCGGGGCGGCGCAGCCATGTCACCGTGGCCGACCATATGCCATCGGCCCATCGTCGCTTTGCCGAATGGACCCCGGCCAGAATGCTGGCGCAGGCAACCAAGACCGGCCCCGCCGTCGCCGCCTTTTGCGAGATGGTGATGGCTGACCGCCCCCATCCTGAACAGGGGTTCCGCACCTGCCTGGGTGTGCTGGCCTTGGTCAAAACCTATGGGCCGGAGCGCGTTGATGCGGCCTGCCAGCGGGGTGTGACCATCCGGGCCCGCACCGTCACCTCCATTCGTTCGATCCTCAAGACCGGCCTCGATCGCGCCTTCCTGGAAGGCTCCGAAGAGGTCGCCCCCCTCCAGCACGCCAACATTCGTGGCGGCAGCTATTACCATTGAGAAAGGACTAAAATGCTGACCCATCCCACCCACGACCGACTGTTGGCGCTCGGCCTGACCGGCATTGCATCGGCGCTCGAAGAACAACGCAGGTCAACCGCCTTCGACGCCCTCTCGTTCGAAGAGCGTCTCGGCCTGCTGGTCGACCGCGAGGCTGCAGAGCGCGACACCAAGAAACTGGCCTCCCGGCTCAAGTTTGCGGCTCTGCGCCAAGATGCCAGCGTCGAGGATCTGGACCTGCGCAGCCCACGTGGTCTTGACCGCAGTGTCATGGCGCATCTTGCCGATGGCGGCTGGATCGCCCGGCACGAGAACCTGCTGATAACCGGGCCGACCGGTTTGGGCAAAAGCTGGATCGCCTGCGCCCTTGGCCACAAGGCGTGCCGGGATGGGCGGCCCGTCCTCTATCAACGTGCGCCGCGCATGTTCGAGGCCCTTGCTCTGGCCCGTGGCGATGGCCGCCATGAACGCATCCTCAAAACCATCGCCCGCATGGATGTGCTGATCATTGACGATTGGGGCCTCGCCGTCCTCACCGCCCCGGAGCGCCGTGACCTGCTGGAAATCCTCGAAGACCGCCACGGCCGCGCTTCCACCATCGTCACAAGCCAACTCCCCGTTGACCAGTGGCACGAAGCCATCGGCGACCCAACGCTCGCAGATGCCATCCTCGACCGCCTCGTTCACAACGCACACCGCCTCACCCTCTCAGGTGAAAGCCTGCGCAGGCGCTCCGCCGTCACAAAAAAGCTTGACCAAATCGTTCAAGCCTGACTCCATGAAAGCGTCGGCCAGCCTGCCCACGATCCCGTGAAATGACTGCCCAGAATGGCGCGAAACGCGTGCCCACGATCGCGCGAAATCAGCGCCCATTCTCCGCGAAATCCGCACCGATGCCGCAGCATGCACATATTGGCACTAAGGGCCTTGAGCGGTCGTTCGCTGCGGTCTGCACGAGAGGGGGAGTGTCCGGTCAGCCATTTGTCTGGCTACAAAGGGGTCGTGCATGCCGATGGCTATACCGGCTTCAACGGTCTGTTCGGGAACGACAAGGCCAGCGAGCAGGCTTGCATGGTCCATGTGCGCCGCAAATTTGTCGAGATCTACGAGCGCGAAGGCTCTGCCATCGCCGAGGAGACGATCAAACGGATCGCTGCCCTCTATGCCGTGGAGAAAGAGGCGCGCTACAAGCCTGCCGAAGAGCGCGCCGCCCTGCGGCAGGAAAAGGCAAAGCCGGTCTTCGAGGGACTCGAGGCATGGCTGCAGCTGCAATTGCCCAAGATCTCCGGCAAGTCGACATTGGCCGAGGCCATTCGCTACGCGCTCGGCCGCATGCCAAAAGCCAAGGCCTATCTTGAAAACGGGCAACTTGAGTCGGACAACAATATCTGCGAGCGATCAATCCGCCCGGTAACACTTGGCAGGAAAAACTACCTATTCATGGGGGCAAAAGGTGGCGGAGAGGCCGCGGCCATCGCCTACACGCTCATCGAGACCGCCCGCATGAACAAGGTCGATCCAGAGGCCTTGCTTCGCTGGGTTCTCGCCCGCGTCGCAGACCACAAAATGACCCGCCTCGAGGAGCTCATGCCGTGGAACTGGACAGCCGAATAAGTCAACACCAGTCAGACCGGACGGACACGCTTGATCTCATGCGGCGTGGCCTGAAGCAGGACCCTAAGCTGGCCATCGGTGATGGCGCCCTAGGGTTCTGGACAACCCTGAGCGAGGTGTTTGCCAAGACGCGGGAGCAACGTTGTTGGGTCCGCAAGACCATGAACGTGCTGAACGCGATGCCGCAATCCGTGCAAGCCAAGGCCAAGGGTCATCTGCACGACATTTGGTAGGCTGAGACAAAAGCCAAGGCCAACGCTGCCTTCAACTTCTTCGCCGAAACCTACGGCGTGAAATGGGACAAGGCGGTCGCCAAGCTGGTCAAGGACCGGGACGCGCTGCTGACCTTCTATGACTTTCCTGCGGAACACTGGAAACACATCCGGACGTCAAACCCAATCGAAAGCACCTTCGCCACGGTCCGGCACCGCACGAAACGCACCAAAGGATGCCTCAGCCGCAAGACCGGGCTAGCCATGGCCTTCAATCTGATGATGTCAGCGCAGAAGAGATTGCGCAAACTCGACGGACAGAACCGCCTGCCCGAGATCATCGAAGGGGTTGAGTTCCGCGATGGGATCCGCCAACTTCAAAATGCCGCCTGATCAGGCATCACCAACTTTCGCCCATATATCTGTTGACGCTATCACATTTACGTGTGAGAAATTTTTGACACTAAAATTCATCAAAAGAATGGACACTCATCTTGAAGAAAATATTAATGACTGCCGCTGTTTTGATTTCAATATCAGCATGTTCAGAGCGCCCAGATGCCATTCCACCAGTGTCAATGACTGGCGCATTTGATGGCATGTCTTGTTCTAGCGCCAAAAACAGCTTGGCCACGGAGAGAGTGAATCTATCTCGGCTTGAAAAACAGCAAAATAGCGCAGCAACTGGCGACGCAATTGGTGTATTTCTTATTCTTGTGCCCGTCTCCAAACTTACTGGCGGCGATGTTGCTGGAGAACTAGGGGCATCAAAAGGTAAAGTCCTTGCGTTAGAGCAGCGCATAGCCCGGTGCAAATAATTTCCGGCAGTTAATCAATCAAGGAGTAGCCGGTGCGCACGTTTCCTGATGTCGGCCATTCTCATCCCGCCTTATTCATGGAAATCGGCGATATTGGTAGCGTGCGCCTGAAAATGCTGTAGATTCAAGGTTCTAGACAGAAACCTGCAGCAGCATCGGACGCGACCATGGGTGAAACGTTACAGACTGTCAACCCGACGTTCAACCGCTCTCTTTGCATCGAAAGCCGCGCCGACCGGCTGACTGGCGACCCCGGCGCGGTGCTGTTGCGCGAGATACTGGAACGGAGCGGCATCGTGGCTTGGATGACGGCGCACCTGCAGGATCCGCGCAGCCAGGTCGACGTCACGCATGATCTCGCCTCTCTGATCCGCACTAGCCTGCTGCTGGTCGCGCAAGGGTGGCGCGACCATGACGATGCGGATGCGCTGCGCCACGATCCAGCGTTGCGACTTGCGGCAAGTTCCTCGGCGGGACTGACGCCGCTTGCCCACGGAGGCTGGCTGGCATCCCAGCCGACCTTGTCGCGGTTTACGGCATTGATGGCGGAACCTGCCAACCTGAAGGTGCTGCGCGAAGCGGTCCTGGAAATGGCCGAGCGCGGCATCCGGGCCGAGCGGGGTGGCATGCGCCAAGTGCATCACTCTGGACGTCGACAGCGCCCCGATCGAAGTGCACGGCCACCAGCCGAAGGCGGAGTGGAACGGCCATTACAACGCCCGCATCTACCATCCGCTGATCATCTCGATTGCCGAGACCGGCGACATGCTGGATGCCCGTCTGCGGGCGGGCAATGTTGGCACCGCCGACGGCGCGCTCGATGTCATCCTCGACGTTGTGGACCGCGCGCAGAAGAGCCTGTGCGACGTCGCGATGGTGCACATCGATGCGGGTTTTCCTTCGACCACGCTTCTGGCCGGACTTGAGGCGCGCGGTATCGACTACGTCTCGCGGCTGCGGGCCAACGCCGTGCTCGACCGATTGGCTGAGCCTTGCATGAAACGGCCGCCAGGGCGACGGCCTGCGGAACCGCGCGTGTGGCTTTACGAATTGCGCTATCAGGCCGAGGCGTGGGGCAAGCCGCGCCGGGTGGTCCTGGTGGTGAAGGAACGCGAAGGCGATCTGCTGCTCGACCGTTTCTTCCTCGTGACCTCGCTCAGCTGGACGGTAAAGCTATGCCATGAGGTGCTGGCGCATTACCGCGAACGGGGCAAGGCCGAGGGCCACATGGGCGAGTTAAAGGACGTGCTGGCGCCGGCGCTGTCCTCGACCAACCGGGCGAAATCGCACAGGCGCGGCAAGCCGCTGAAGTCGAAGACGCCTGCGGTGGATGCCTTCTCCTGCAACGAGGTGAGGCTGCTTATCGCCTGCCTCGTCTACCAGGTCATGCACATCGCCCGCCGCGTCCTGGCCAAGGCGACCGGCACGGGCTGGAGCCTACGCCGTCTGCGTGAGCGGGTGCTCCGGGCGGGGGCACGGCTGACGATCTCGGGGCGCCGCATGACGCTGGCGATCTCTTCGGCCGCAGCACCGTTTTGGCAGGCTCTCTGGCCAGGAATACTGGCGCTGCACTGGGCCGACCCGTAGCGCCCGGCCAGAAAACCGCATCCGACAGACGCGAAACGCCCATGGGCGAGGCGTCGTCATGCGCCGCAAACGCCGGACAGCCCCTCACGAGAGCCGCCCTCCCCGAACGGCCGCCTCCCCGAGGGCTTTGGCCACAGTAATGCCCGCCGCCGCCGCTCATCGCACGCAGCGCACCGGCCCCAAAGCCACAAAACGGCCCCGAGGGACGCCGAAAAGGGGATTCGATGAATAAGCGGGGATAAAAGGGCTTGCCCCTGATTTGGCCGCGCGCATCATGCGGCAAAGGCACAAGGCACATTTCCGCGTGGCCTTTACGATGCTGACCTCGAAGCGCTGGTGGCTTTGGCGGATGAACAGGAGGCGATATGACCCGTAAAAGCGGACGCAATACAGATAGCAACTTTGGCCCCGGCAAGCCCTAAACTTACCCATCTTTATTCCCTCAGCCTGTTGATACCGCAGGAAACCGATATGCTGAATCAAAGCCTTAAAGGCTTACATGCAGTTTAGCGACAAAGAACTGAAGTGGTAGATTCGCAATCAACAAACTCAAAATTTCCGTTCCGATATCTCATATACACGAACCTCCACGAACTGAGATTTGGAAGCTCTAAGACATCGTTCACTTCGGAAACAGAATTCGCAAGAGTCACGCCGTCAGCGGGTATCACTGCTTCGTTTTCGTATATGTAGACTGCGGTCATCTGGCCTGCGGTATGCCGTCGGCTTTCGCCAAATATGCGCGCATCTTCCTCGCTTGCATCGCTGGAAAGGCGTGCCGTGAAAATTCTATCATTTACTGATGATTTGAAGTAACCAACCTGCGTCACTGCTGCATCAGCTTCACCACAACCAACCAGCAAAAACGCTGCAAATACTAAACTTAGCCTCATATTGTTCTTGTCCTATTGTGTTAGTTTTTCTTCGTTCTTGCATGATGTGGCATATTTTTCAATTGTTTTTCAAGGCATCTGACAAAGCGCGGCTGATGTAGCAAGGAACATGACATGACAGCCGCGTCCAGCGAAAGGCATACTTGCCTTCCTTGATGTGCTGCTCTGCGGTGCCGCGCTGGTTATAGAACCGCACGACCCAATCGGGCTCCATCGGCAGGTTGGTGACGATGAAGCCGACTTTGGGGAACAGCTCGCCCGGGTGCCATTCGATCTTCGCTATGACGCGGCGCGGCTTGTCCCAGGACGCCGCCTGATACTCGAAGTCCTCGTAAAAGCGTTTGACCGTGGTCAGCGACGGCCGCCCTGCCGGTCGCGTCAACCGGTGCGCGATTTTTTCCTTGAGCACCGTGTTCGTGGGCAGCCGGATGGCATAGAAATAGCCCGCTTCTTCCAGCCGCGCGTAGATCGCCGGGATCGCATAGGCGGCGTCGGCACGGAAGAAGCGCATGAGGTCGCGCTTGGCATATCGGGCGATGACAGGATCGAGCACATCTCGCCAGCCGTCAACACTGTGGACGTTGCCATTACGCAGGGCACAACGTTCCAGCATGCCGAACTGGTTGAACAGGAAATTCGGGTGTTAACAGGTGCAGTCAAAATGCCCGTTCCAGGCGGACCCTTCCTGATCGCCATGGGTGGGGCCGACCGAGCTGTCCATGTCCAGCACGATATACTTCAGCCCGTTGCTGTCGTGGAAGCGGTCGATCCATTGGCCGTTCAGGTCTGCCAGCGCCGCCCGGTTCGTGGGCGAGGCCAAGGTCTCGGTCTCAAATCGCCCCATCTGCGTTGCTGAGGCCGCTTGCGCATCGACAGCCCGGCCACCGACAACCTGACGCATCACGGGATCGAGCGCGAGACGGTCGGCATCGTTGACGTCCTCGTATCCGGCCAGCCGTTCGAACACTGAATGCCGGAACAGCCCGTCGAGCCGATGGACGGTGTCTTGCCGGTGCGGTTATCGCGTAGCGCCTCTGACGCAAGGCCCGACAGCCCGAGCGCGTCATCGAGCTCGCGCATCACCAGCAAACCGCCGTCCGAACTGATCTGCGCACCCCGGAACTCCAGCCGCACGCGGCGGTCGAAATCGACCCGATGACCTCGATCCGAACCCGCACCCTCTGGGTGATCCATAAAACACGCCCCTCTTGGCCATCAACACTATGATTTATATGGGAAGTAACGAGTTCAGGACAGCGAAATCATAGATTTACTTGGGGAATGCGGGTTCAGATGTGTGCGCTTTTTTTCCACGCATTTCCACGCATTTCCACACATTTCCGCGCCTCGTCGCATCGCCTGTTGATGGTGTTTGGTGGCCCTCAATCACAGCCGCAATCGGGCGGAAGCACAGAGGGTAAAAATTGGAACAAATTAAAGAATTACCAGATCAGCATAAGCCTGGGGTGTTGGACGAGTGGATGACCAGATCGGAACTTGCAGCCGATCTGGACCTTTCGATTGACACGCTGGCGCGCTGGGAAACACGGCGGAACGGCCCTCCCTGCATCCGGATAGGCAGAAAGGTTCTTTATCGGCGCACTGCAGTACAGGAATGGCTACGCCAGCAAGAGCACCTGCACGCCAGATCGAGTCGCCGCAAATGAGCGCCCCACCAATTCGGCTCCCAACTATTGATACTGCCAACGCGCGGCAAATCATTGCTCATCCAGATCATCAAGACGCGGCATCTGTGCTGGATGCCTGCGAGCACTTGCAAACCTATGGCGACAGGATGGACCGCGAGCGCGCGAAAGCACTGCACGCCACCATCGTTCAGGATGCTGTCGCAGACATCAATCGCAAGGGACGCATCCAGCGCGGAATGGCCATCGCGGGCGACCTGATCGGCGCAGCCATCCTTTTTGGCATCCTCTACATTTTCCTGCTTTTCACCCCCGGTTGATCGGAGACCAACATGGCCGCCAAAGACGAACTTTCCTTTGTTAAATTTTTACGGCGATTTAATTGCGGTGAGCCTAACAGCAACGCCAACGAGCAGTTCAGTGAATTATTGGATACGGTCCGGCGCACCAGCGGCAATGGTGGTCTGACGATCAAACTGCCGTTCAAGGCAGAATACCAACGTCACGCTCATTTTTCTCAAATCGCCACCGCTGCGGCGGTGGAAACGGATCGCCGACCCGGCTCTCGCGCACAGCTGAGTTGGAGTGATCACAATGCCAAAATATGAGAATGTCGAGGACGACGGTTTCAACTCAGTCGGCGGATCGAATGAAGCGCCGCAGGCACCGATCGACCAGCGCTGCGCGGATTGCCATCAGCTGATAACGCCAGATGGGTCCGGGCATCGGACCTGGTGTCCGTTCTGCGACCGGACAGATTGCCCGCGCCTCATCTACCGCGCGCGCCATCCGGCAACGAACATCGGGGAATAAGCCATGATGCATCCTGAACCATCACGCATCCTTCCAATCATGTTTTCTGGACCGATGGTCCTCGCGCTGCAGGATCGATGCAAGACCACGACGCGCAGGCTGGCTTCGCCCTCACTCGCGCGCCTGCGGCCTGGCGACCTTCTGTGGGTGCGTGAAGCAATCCATATTACTGGAGCCAAAGTCACACCAGGGCGGCTGGTATTTTCCTATGGTGCAGATGCGCTCGAGCGAGAGTTGCCATGGCCAAAGCGTCTGGCCAAGCCGCTGCCGGGCCCACGCATACCGAGTTTCATGCCGCGAGAACTCTCACGCCTGACGCTACGTGTGGTCCAGGTCCATGAAGAGCGGCTGCAGCACATCGATGATCGCCAGTGCGACGATGAATGCGTCGGTGCCACACAGCACCTTGAGGCGGCGGGAGGAGACCCGCGTCGCGCGTTTTCATTTCTATGGGACGAACAGCACGACAAACCCAGTGAGCGCTGGGCGGACAATCCTGAAGTGGTGGCAATCCAGTTCACCTGCGTTCGGCAAGGCATTGACGCGCTGATCCCCGGCCTCGGTAATGGGGGCGTTTGGTGAAAAAGCGCGGCACGCCGGAGGCAGACATTCAGAGGGCCATCGTGAGCTTCTTGCGGGCGGTGCTGCCGAAGGGCTCAATCGTTCACCACGCGGTCAACGAGATTGCCTCGGGCGGGCGCGCTGGGCACATGCGCCAAGCCATCCTCGTGGGCATGGGCGTGCATCCCGGCTTCGCTGATTTGGTGGTGCTCGCACAGGGCCAAGTGGTGTTTCTTGAGGTAAAGAGCTCTTCGGGTCGGCTGCGCCCGGCACAGGAGGCTTTCCGCGACGACGTTATCAAGCTGGGATTTGGCTGGGCTCTCGTCCGCTCGGTGGACGATGCCTTGGTGGCTTTACGCCATTACGGCGTTTCTACACGGATCGCAGGGACGCCATGATCGCAGCATTCATCAAGGCGCACCAAACGCGGCGCAAGGTCACGACGGATGTGCTCTACACGGATTTGGATGCCAGTATAGCACACAACGAGGCCGCGCGAAGTCTTGGGGTAGCGCGGTCGGCTGTCGCGCAAGGGCTCGAATCCAAAGACATGAACGCGGTGCAGCCTGCCCGCTCCGCCCAGCACGCGCAACAGCATGCTTCTTGCTGCTTACCGTCAACTTACTGGACCAGACACAGAAATGGCCTTGTGCGCAGCCCCCGCAACTATTTGGCCCATTCCGATTTTTTAAACTGGTTGAGTGGCACGGCAAAAAATTTCCATGAATTTCCGCGCATCTCCACGCCTCAAAGCCTCTCGCCCACTTATGCCAACGCCACTTCGTCCCAAAAAGAGAGGCGAACACGATGATTGACCACAAAACATCAGCTGGAATGAGCATTTTGGTTCATCTGGGCAGATTTCTTTTCCATGAAGAATTCAGGCTCCTGTTCGCCTTGTCAGATTGCCCTTGTGGATCACACTTTGAAATCAGCGGGCACCGATGTACCGCGCACCATGGATTTGCTGCTGGCGAAGCTGAATCAGTTCCCGAATGCCGGAAACTTAAGAAGCTGCCAATTGGCCCGTTAAACGTCGTCAAATATGGCCGATCATTCTCGTTTATTTGGCGTTTGCCATGAGTGTGCAAGCGATAACATGGGCGTTCCAAGCAAGCGTCGCGGATCCGATCAAGAAGTTCATTCTGGTCACTTTAGGAAATTACGCCGACGAATATGGCGTCTGCTGGCCGTCACAATCCACGCTAATCGCTGCATGCGCATGCTCGGAAAGAAAACTGCGCGAAAGCCTCAAATCACTTGAAGCCGAAGGCTGGATAAAGCGCATTCAAAGGCGCCGAAAAAATGGCTCCCGGAGATCGGACGCGGTGCTTCTCGTCGGTTTTTCAGAACGTAAAATCCCCCTTTCAGCGGACGAACACCCGATCTTGGCTCTACTAGATGTTGTGCCTGACGATACGCCTTCGACTATCACCCGGCACGTGGTGCCGGGTCTCAACCGGCATGTGGTGCCGGGTCTCAACCGGCACGTGGTGCCGGACCCCCCGGCACGTGGTGCCCCCCTTGAACCGTCACTAGAACCCTCAATAACTACTACTGGCGCGCGTGGCACCCGCGAGCCCTGGCTTGACCGATGCTTGGAGGCTGTCAACTCGCATGCGGTCGATGCTGCCGCACTGGCATCCAATCACGAGCTCTTGGCGATCTGGAAACGCGAAGGTTACGACCTCGATGCGGACGTGATCCCTTTGTTGGTTGCAAGGACCGAAGTGCCAAGGCCGATGGACCAGCGCATCACGAGTTGGACGTACTTTCGCGATGCCTTGCGAAGCGCAAAAACCAAACGCCTGCGCCAAGCGGAGACGGCGAGAATTGCTGAGAATGGCAAGACGGCGCCTGCAGCTGTTCCACCCGATCCCGAAGCGGCTCTCAGGCAGCTGGCAGATTGGATCAACTCTGGGCAGCCCGTGCCATCAAGCGCGGTCAGCAATGTCAAACGCGACGCACTCATTGGGTTAAAGCTGGTTACGCGTGAACGGCTACGCGAGCTGGGCGTTTACTGAAAAATGCAACAAATGGAATTTACCCTACGCACCATCAAGGACCGCATGGAGGAAACAGCGCGCACGCTGCGCCGCCTACCAAACCCACCGGGATCGGGGCCAAAGGGCTGCGGGTCAGTCCTGGCCGGGGTGCATGCACGACGCCAAGCACACCTGCGGCAACCATGAGACGCCCCTGCGTGTGATCCCGAGCCCTGACGAAATCCTAGGGATGAAGGGCTGCGCCGATTGGCTTCGCTTCGTTGCCCCAGAGGATGCGCGCATTGCTTGGCTGCGCGCGGGCTTTGCGCGGACTGTCACGTCGCACGCTGGCGGCAGATCCGCCTCCAAGCAGGCTGCGTTCAGCAGAAGGCTTGGAGGCGTTGTGTGGCAGCAGTGCAAAACACAGTTAACCAACTGAATATAAACGTGAAATAAGTGATTCGTTTTCTTGCAGGACAAAATGCCACGGATGAAGCCGTTGCGAAACCGCGCGAAAGCGTGGTCAAGACGTTGTTATGACGGCGCAAAACGTCGAACATTGAGCGCGACAGAACTCCCCGTTTCGGTCTAGTTTTAGGGTATCGAACGACAGGTGATCATCGTGGCCTCTTTTGTCCCCAGCCCAAGACCTTGGCTCTCTTTTCCCAGTGGCCAACAACGCATGGAGCGGGCTTTAGAGCGCCAGGTCTCAAACGATCACAGCTTGTCTGGGTTTCCGGGGTGGAGTGCCACCTTTGCATTTCTGGGTTGCCACCAGCTTTAAATCTTCCCGTCAGGCCACTGCTAGCCTCACATC
This sequence comes from Paracoccaceae bacterium Fryx2, assembly GCA_032334235.1. Lineage (NCBI taxonomy): Bacteria > Pseudomonadati > Pseudomonadota > Alphaproteobacteria > Rhodobacterales > Paracoccaceae > Paracoccaceae bacterium Fryx2. The sequence goes on along the minus strand of JAVSGI010000005.1, from coordinate 3,258,864 downwards.
ACAGCCCGTTGCTTCAAAGGCATCGGCGATCTTTCTTTGGAGTAGCCCTTGCCAATCGAGATGATGCCGTCGGATGAAATCAAAAGCTTGCTGTTTTCCCCATGGGATTCAGCCGAACTTTTAAGATCACTCTCCTCGCTGGACATGGACAAGGTCGCCGCCGATCTGAAGCCAATCGTGGATCGATTGAAGTCCATCGGTGCCCTCGAACCTGAGTTTACGCTTTGATGCTGGTCAAGATGACGCAGATCGAAGGCCGCGCGCCCCACAATCAAGATCATCTGAATATTTGGGGCTACGGTCCGGCGCGCACGCTGGAAAATCTACCCGCGCGCTATGGTGGGCAATCTCTCGCGAGCTCCCCGAAAGTTCAACAATCGCCCTGCCCGCTGCACCCGGTGCAACCATCCGGCCGGAGCAATCCCGCTGGGAGAGCCGCAATAGGCGACGTGATGCTGCTGGGCGATCTGGTCATTCGCGAGCAACCTCTGCTGCGAAAGGGGCTGTGAATGGCTTGGTGTCACGTCCCCGGCATGGATTATCCCTCTGCGCAGGCGGCGGTGGCCTTGATCTGGGCCTCATGCTCGCCGAGCCCGGTTATCACACCCACGCCTTTGTCGAATGGGAAGACTGGCCCCGAACTGTCCTCATTGCCGCCCAGCGCGCTGGATATTTTGCCCCCGCGCCAATCTGGGACGACCTGCGCAGCTTTGACGCCCGGCCTTTCTGCGGTGCATTCGATACGGTTCTCGCCGGATATCCCTGCCAGCCGTTCAGCGCGGCTGGTAAACGCGGCGGCGCCGATGATCCCCGCCACCTCTGGCCCGATGTCGCCCGCGTCATTGGCGAGTGCCAACCTGAATGGGTCTTTGTTGAGAACGTCGCAGGTCACGTCAGTCTCGGCCTTGAAACCGTCCTGCGAGACCTTTGGAGCATGGGCTACACGCCTGCGGCAGGCCTGTTCAGCGCGGCTGAAGTCGGCGCGCCGCACCAGCGGTTACGGATCTTCATCCTGGCCCACACCGATGAGCCTGCATCCGGGCACGGCGAGTTACAACCCGGCGGGGAACAGCGATTTTACCCGCAAAGCGGAAGCGCTGGCGCTGGGCATCACAAATTGGTCGACGCCGAAAGCCACGGACGGCGCGAAGGGTGGTCCAGGTCAGAGTTATGGCTCGGGCGGAGCACCACCCCTGCCTGCACAGGCGGCGCAGTGGCAAACGCCAGTGGCGGACGATCAAGTCGACCGGCTGCGTGGCAAGATCAACAGCAGGGGCGAGTCGAAGCTCAGCGCACAAGCGATCCAGTGGCCAACACCAGCCGCGCAGAACTGGAAGGGATCGAGCAAAGCCAGCATCACGCGGGCGGATGGCAAGTCCCGGATGGATATCCTGCACTACCGGGCCGAACAGGGTTTCATCCCCCCTGCCCCAGTGATCATGCCGGATGGGCGGCGGTCCTCGCTGCACGCCCCGATCTCGCGCCCGCTGTGGGCTTCAATGATTGCCTCGCATGGGCGGGTCGTCTCGCGGCGGATCCTCAAAGCCCGGGCGCGGCGGCGGCTGAACCCGCTCTTCGTCGGATGGCTGATGGGATGGCCTATCGGGCACGCGCTCTGCGATTGCTCGGCAACGGAGTTCACCCTCTGGCAGCAGCGCATGCGTGGCGCACTCTCGCAGCTGCCCATGGCCTTGGGCCCGTGGATCTGGCGACCAAGCGAAGGACCGAAAAGCCCAGCGCAGATGATCCTTTTTGAAGAATTGCAGCCATGAGCATGCAGGGACGGATCGGCCGGATCGGCGGCACAAAGTTGAAACGCCCGCTTGGCGTACAAGCGGCGCTGGAATGGGCGTTTCGGGTGGAAAGGGCACAGCTGGAGTTGCCGGTGCCAAAGAATACCTCAGATGAAGGCTTTGGCTTTGGGCTGGAATATGTCTTGCTGCAACGCGGAGCGCTGGGCTGCAAGGTCGACGGCGGGCAGCACAAGATGGGCAGTTACACCCATGCCGACGCAGAGGTGATCGCCGCCACCGTCGCGGGAATGCCTGACAGCCTCGGCGGCATCCGGATGGCAATCAGCTTGGCAGAAATGGCCCAAGCCGGAATCACGCCCAACTGGATGCCCGGCGCTGTGCCGCACTGCGTGCCCGTCGACATCAAACGCAACCGCCATGGAGATCGTGCCGTCAGCGTCGCTGTCGGAACGGAAAGGGTGATGGTCAGTGGCAAATGGCGGACAATCGAAGTGCGCGCCTGTCCGGTCACCTGGCGGCCTCATCCGGAGCAGATCACCTCCGCTCGTCGCGGGTATGAGGATTGGTGGCAAGCGCTGGATTGGGTGCGGGATGGGCTGGTGGCAGGCGGGATGCTGCGGGAGACGCTTGTGGGGGCGGCAATGCCAAAGGTACGGCCTTGGACATCAAAGCACGTGAGACAGCCCAAAATGACAACCCTTGATCCATCATAAAAACTTAACACGCAAAATGCGGCAGCTTACTGACGCCAATCATGTGGAAATGTAATAAAAGCACTATCAGCACCCTGCTTTTACTATTTTCACCGCACTACCGGCAAGTCAGAAATACGCGTCGTATAGCGTGGGCTACGGTGTGCAGACCGCATCGCCCAAGGGCGATCCATACCTTCGGAGGCGAGCACCATCGTCTTTTTGCCGAACCGGGCATTGACCGCATCCAGCGCCTGCATCACCGCACGCTGCCGCTCAGTGGACACGTCGATCACGTCAAACAGGGTGCGGGGCCGGTCCGCCTCGGCCACCAGATCATCCAGCATCACGCCGGACTTCGCGAAGGCGTAGGGTCCGCCCTGTTTCGGCCAGGCCGCCTCCACGCAGGCCCGAACCACTCGCACAAGGTCCATTGCATCAGACGTCATCGGGGTGAGGGTCACCGTTCTGGACGCGGCATGCTGCGGCTTGCCGGTGCTGAACCGGCTGGTGTAGAAAAACACCGTGATGGAACCAGCAACCAGCCCGTGCTGGCGCAGCTTTTCAGCGGCGCGGGTTGCGTGCGCGGCCAGCGCGCTCATAACCGTCTCTATATCCCGCATCGGCGCGCCGGCGGAGCGTGTGACCGCCATCCCCTTGCGCGGCGGCGGTGCCTCGTCCAGTGCGAGGCAAGGCTCTCCTTGCAGCTCCCGAACCGTCCGCTCCAGAACCACGGACCCCAGGGAGCGCGCTTGGCGAGCGGGCAAATCCCGCAAATCTGCCGCCGTGTGAACGCCAAGCAGGGCAAGCTTGGCCTTTGTCTTACCGCCGACCCCCCAGATGTCCCCCACCGGGACGCGCGGTAATACCCAATCCGCCATGTGCCGGTCCATCATGTCCAGCACGCTCTTGAAGATCGGGTTGCGTTTGGCCACCTCATTGGCGCATTTCGCAAGGGTCTTTGTTGGGCCTATCCCGACGCGGACCGGCACGCCGACCTGCAACAGGACTTGCGCCCGCATGGCTTGTGCGTGCGCATCCCGGTCCCGGATACCACCAAAGTCAAGAAAGCTCTCGTCGATCGAGTACACTTCCACCACCGGAGAGAAGGTCTCATAGACCTCAACCACCCGGCGCGAGATGTCGCCGTACAGGGTGTAATTGGACGAAAACACCCGAATCCCATGCGCTGCGATCTTGTCCCGGATCAAATGCAAAGGGGCCCCCATTTTGATCCCGAGCGATTTTGCCTCGTCCGAGCGGGCGACAGCGCAGCCGTCGTTGTTGGACAGGACGATCACGGGGACGTTCTTGAGAGAGGGGTCAAAGATCCGTTCCGCGCTGACGTAGAAGTTGGCGCTGTCCGAAATTGCGATAGGCCGGGTCATTCGATGGGGTAACGCCGAACAACGCCCGCGATCACTCCCCAGATTTCGCTGTCTGCGGTAAGCTCTATGTCCGGGAACTGCTCTTTGGCGTTGGCGCTGGACAGATAATAGCGGTTGGCGGCCCTGCGCAGGATCTTTGCGGTCACAGCCCCCTCGACCACAGCCAGAACTGCTCGGCCGACCCGGCGCTTACCCGCCCGGTCCACAGCAATCAAATCTCCGTCCCGAATACCCGCATCCCATAAACAATCTCCCTCTACCCGCCACCAGAAAGTGGACGTCGGATGGCGCACAACCCAACTGATCGGGTCAATCTCCTCCTCAAGATCGTCCGCTGCAGGCGAAGGAAACCCTGCGCTCGCCGTCATCAGCGCGAGCCGTTGAGGCGCGCCAGGCAGACGGACTGGATTCTCGATTCGATGAACTGGCATAGGACCACACTGTTCTTGATATGTTCTGCTTTCGAACATCCCTATCAGATTGCGGTGTCAATCCAAGCGATTCTATCAGAGCGATCATTGTCATACAAAAACGATGCAACACAGACTGGGAGCCACGCCAATGCCCCATTGGCCGCCGCCGATAACGGCAAAGTCCTCAACGCATTTCTCGCCACCAAATGCGAGATCGACGCAATGCTGGCTCGCCTGAAAGCCCTCAGCGATGATCATTTCGAGACAAATCCCGACAAGATCGACTGGGGCAATGTTGGCACCCTGAACCACTATTTCAGCTTTTTGCGTGAGATCACAAACAGTGTCTTTAGCGAGGGCGAACACGCCACACACATGGTCATTTTATCCACCACAGCTCAGCCCACCAAACCCAAGGAAACTCGTTATGATCGAAGGTCGATCGTTGGACAGGTCACAATGATAATATTACTTTTCAAAAACAGATACTTGCATCATTCTGCCCAAGCTACTTGGCCGGAACAGGCTTCTTCTTTGCTTGGAGGGATGTGGTTTGAACCTAGGACCTTCAGGTTATGAGGGTAACCCCTGAACCCAGAATAACTACGTTATTTCAGTACTTTAGCCTGATTTCAATATCGCAACGTCGGCGTCGTGTCGCACGGAACTGCCGCAAACCGTTGGGAGGAAACAGGAATCCGATCATCCGAGAAGCTTCGCCTCAACCTGGGCCATGGCTTTCTGATGCTCCAGAGACCTGATCTTCTACTTCATCTGGTCTTCGTTGACATCGGATCGGACCTGTTTGCTTCCGATCTGGACTCACCGAGGAGGGAGCGAGCGTCAGCAATGGGAACTTTTCGGAAATTAGCTGCGGATGCAACGCTGGCTTACCAGAGCGTCGGCAATGCGCAGGTAGTGACCTTTGCAAAATCACAGTCGTCATGCGGAGTGCGATGGCGCGATCGGCGCACACCGGCCATTCAGAGGACAAAAACATGCTACTTCGTCAGCCGCCATTCATTTCAAAAAACCCAATTTCCGATGATCCAAAATATTGTTCCATAAATGGCAGCACCAATAACGGCTACGAAGGCCGTGCCTTGTATGGGATGGTTACTCTGAAGAAAAGCAATCGGGTTTTTAGCTATTAGAGAAACCACGCCAAGCACTGCTCCTGCAATGAAATACCACATTGTCGCTCCTCTTCATTCTACGGATCTGGAGATTTAAGGTCTGTTTGCGCGGCTACTCTATGCCAAGCTTCGATTTCACTCCTAAGTCGAGCAGCGTTTTCCCCGGGTATAGTATGAGAGTCGATGTACATACTAAGCAATGCCATGCCACTTGCTCCATAGGGTGCAGATTCAAAACCTTTTTTCGCTGCCCCAAAAAGCTGCTTAACCAATGCGCTTTGTGTTTCTTGCCGCCACTCTGAAATAGCACCGTGCTCTACCTCCAAGTCTCTCTTCGTATAGTCGAAAGCAGATAGTAATTCGTAGCGTTCATACCAGCCGTACCCGTTATAACGCTTGAGAATATCCTCAACACTTTTACGCACCACATCCGCTCGTGCTTCCTTCCATTGGTTTTTCATTCTACCAAACATGGTCGCGCTCCTAGATATTATCTCCGGCATTCCCAAGTTTCCTGCCACCTGACGTTAATCTTGCCTAATCAAGCCTGCAGATCAAGTGATTTGCCATCCAAGCGTCGTCTGCTGTCGCTGGAGCGCTCGAAGGTAGGTAGATTGGACCGCAAAGCCAGCCGGATCGCGTGGAAATAGCCCGCCTCTTCGAGACACTCTTAAATCGCGAGAATCCGGTTCCCGACCTTTGTGACTATTATACGTGAAAGGACACGCAGGACGACGACCAGCGGCAAAGGGCTGGCACCTGCTCGCTGCACTTGCAGCATTGGGTGCAATCCGACAGTCGCGTTTGGGCTCTCAGCCGTCATCTGACACTTTTGGTCAAACTTGACGGGTCGCCAAGCGGATTTAGTGGCGGCAGTACGAACGGAACAGCCGTGCGCAGCGGCCTTCGGCATTGATTCCACGCACGGGTGATGGCCGTTCAGGCCGTCTTTTCTTAAAAAGCTGTTTTGCCAAGGTGACGATACATGGCATCGCGCAGCATGATGCAAGCAGGGCACACCAGTTCACCATTGAAAATCCTGTGTTTGGTGACGAACACTCGTTATCCCAGCAACTTCGCCTCGACCTCGGCCATGGCCTTCTGGTGATCCGGCGATGGGAACAGGTGGCCGTAGCGTTCCATGGTCATCTGGATCGATGAATGGCCCGCGAAGGTCATGATCTCCTTGATCGAAAAGCCCTGCTCGATCCAGAGCGACACGGCGAAGTGGCGCAGGTCGTGCCAGCGCATCGTCACCCCCACCTTTTCCTGCAGCTTTCGGAAGCGGCCCTGCGTTCGGGTGTGTTGCAGGATCCCGCCCTGCGGCGCGGGGAATACCAGACCCAGTTCGCTTTTTGGGCACATCAGTTTCCAGCGGCGCAGGGCGTTCAGCACCATCGGCCCGGCCGGGATGTCTCGGAACCCTGCCCGCGATTTTGGCTCGCCCATCTGGTTGTAGGCATCGGCGCGCTGGCGGATGTAAATGAAGCCCCTGTCGAAATCGACGTCCTGCCAGCGTAGGCCCCGCAGTTCGGAGGCGCGCAACCCGCCCAGCGCCGAAACGATCAGATGCGGTTTGAAATCCTCGTCGGCGGCCTCGATCAGGGCGCGGATCGCCTCCTTCGACGGCACTGGGGCCTTGTGCTCGATCCGACTGGACTTGATCACCCGGACGCCGTGCGCAGCGTTGGTGAACAACTGGCCATTGTCGATGGCATGGTCGAGGACCAGCTTCAGTACCGAAATCGCGCGGCGGGTCAGGTGTTCGGATCGGCCATTCAGCAGCAGCCGGTCGCGCAGTTCGTTGACGTGGCGACGGGTCAGTTGGGCGATCAGCTTGTCCCCGATCCCGACCACCGGCGCGTTCAGATGCAGCCGAACATAGTCGCTGTAGCCGCGCAGGGTCGAGCGTTCCATCCGCCGCCCCGTTTTGCAGCGCACCTCGCAATGATCGAGCCAGCTTTTCGCGGCCTCGGCCACCGTCGTGCTGTCGCTGTCGGCCAAATAGGTGTGGTTGGCCACGAGCGAGCGAACCTTGACCAGATAGATATCCGCATCCTTGCGGCGCGGGAACAGCTTGGACCGGCGTTTGCCAGCCTGGTCAGAGAAATCCACCTGCCAGCGCACAAGCCCCGAAGGCAGCGTCCGTTTGCGAATGGTAGCCATCTTGCCCTCACTCCCATACTTGGGATCAATAACTCGCCGTGAACCTCGATTATCAAAGATTACTAATAGCATTGACGCAGTGCACGAGGTTATATATCCATACATCATGCGTACTGTCAAAGGATAGTGAAGTGGCACAAGAAATTACGATCCAGAAACTGGTCGACACCTTCAATGTTGGCCGGTACCAAATCGACGCTTGGATTTCGCGCGGCTATCTTGTTCCGCAAAACGACTGCGAACGTGGCAAGGCCCGGATTTTCACCATGCGGGATGCCATCGCCCTTGGTGTCATCGCGAATTTCGCTCGTCTTGGGTTCGAACCCGCCCGGGTCGCGCCGCATATCAACAACCTGCACGGCGTTGCCGACGGTGACGCCCTGCTAGTGATCTACGAAGGTCCGATCAGGCTTTCGTCGCAAGACGACGCAGCCTTTATGGACTCCGACATTCCCGCCCCTGCATCAAAGATCATCTCGCCCCAACGCTTGCCGGAGATTGCGACAGATCCGGAGGTTCGCTCCTTTTCGGTCGTTAACCTCAACGACATCGAGCGACGGATTACAAAAGCCCTCGGCAGCGACTGACCCCCCAGCCTTAACGGAGACAGCCATGAACATTCAAACGCAGGTCACCCCTGCGACAGCAGACGCTTGCCCATCGCTTGCCGACGACCTCCTGCACGGCGCGGAAGCCATCGCCATCTTTGTCTTCGGCAACGTGCGCCATCGACGCAAGGTCTATTACTACGCCAGTGACGCCAAGGTGCGGATGCCGGTGTTCAGGATCGGCAATGTTATCTGCGCCCGCAAAAGCAAGCTGATCGAGTGGATCGAGGCGCAGGAGCGTGGTCTTTGATCAGCAACCCAACCTCGGTCGCCGACCTGGCCGCGCGCGTCAACAATCGGGTGGCCGATCTGGCGCAGACGCTTCTGGGCGACCCAAACCTCGGACACACGACGAAATCCCAGTTGCGTTACGGCAGCAAGGGCAGCCTCGCGGTTGAAATTTCAGGCCCACGCGCTGGGCGTTGGTATGACCACGAGGCGGGGATCGGTGGCGATGGGCTGGAGCTGATCAAGCACCACAAGGGCTTGCCAGATGCAGAGGCCCGGCGCTGGGCGCGGGATTGGCTCGGTGACATTCAACACCGGCCTGCCCCATCAACAACGCTGGCACCAAGGACCGTGGACCGCAAGACATCCGTGGCCGAGATCGTCGCGAGTTCCAAGGGGATCGAGGCGAGTCCCGCTGAGGCCTATCTGCGCAACCGCAGCATCACCGCAAGCCCACCAGCCGGTATCAGGTTCCGCCGTTTTGCCGCTGGCCAGTATGGCGCGCTGGTCGCCCTTGCCACGGACGAGGCCGGAGACGTGCTCGCTGTTCAGCAGGTTTATCTCACCGACGATGGCCGAAAGGCTCCAGTGGATGTCGTGAAGCGCACCAACAAGGCTGTGGATGGGTGGTCTGATCGCGCTGCCGTCCGCTTGCCGGGGATCGAGCCGCTGATCCTGTGCGAAGGCGTCGAGAACGCACTGTCCATCTGGCAAGCCACAGGGCAGGAAACATGGGCCTGCCTTGGCATTTCCAATATTGCGCGCGCGCCGGTCCCCGCAGGAAAACCTGTCATGATCGCTGGCGACGGTGACGCATTGGATAGCAAGGCCAACCATCAGCGCCGAAGTGCAATCACCGCGCTTCGCGCACGGGGCCATGACGTGGGGGTCGCGGATCCGCCAGCAGGCTCGGATTTCAACGATGTGTTGCGCGCAAGTGGAGAGGAGGCCGTCCGCGACCTGATCCAGCGATCCATCCCCGCAGCCGCGATTTCCACCGACTGGCGCGGCGATCTCTTGGTCAACCGGGATGGCGAGCCCCGGCCCGTTCTCGCAAATGCCATTCTGGCGCTGCGCAACGCGCCGGAATGGAAGCGCGTCCTCTGGCATGATGAATTCGCGTCCACCACTGTCGCACGCAATCCGCCGCCTTGGCACCCCAAACAGCACACATGGAAAAGGACCGACTGGTCTGACCGCTATGACTTGCTGGTGGCGGACTGGCTTCAGCATAAGGGTATCCTGGTGCCAGCTTCTATCGCAGGCCAGGCGGTCGAGGCGGTGGCGCACGACCGCCTGTTCCATCCCGTCAGAGAATATCTCGACGCCCTTCGTTGGGACGGCGTAGCACGGATCGACGGTTGGCTTTCGACCTATCTCGGGGCGGCGGACAGCGCATACGCCCGTGTGGTCGGCCCACGCTGGTTGATTTCAGCTGTGGCGCGCATCTACCGCCCCGGCGCGAAGGTAGACTGCGCCCTGATCCTTGAAGGCCCTCAAGGCATCAAGAAGTCATCCGCCCTGCAAATCATGGGCCACCCATGGTTCGCCGACCGTTTGTCCGACCTCAGCAGCAAGGATGCTGCAATGGAGACAAGAAGCGTCTGGATCATTGAAATCGCCGAACTTGACACGATGACGCGCGCCGAGGTCGGAACCATCAAGGCCTTCATCAGCCGAACCACTGATCGCTTTCGCCCTCCCTATGGGAAGCGGTTGGTGGAGTTGCCACGCCAGTGTGTGTTCGCGGGCAGCGTTAATCCCGAGGGCGGATATCTGAAAGACGCCACCGGCGGCCGCCGGTTCTGGCCTGTTGCCTGCGGTGCCATCGACATCGCTGCTGTGGAGCGAGACCGCAACCAGTTGTGGGCAGAGGCCTGTGTGCGGTTTCGGGCGGGCGACCCTTGGTGGCTGGATGATCAAAACCTCGAAGCCTTGGCCGCCGAGCAGCAGGCAGACCGCTATCAGGGCGATGCCTGGGACGATCCCATCCGCCGCTATCTCGAAATCGCCACAGCACAGCAGGATGGCGTGTCCGTGGCAGAGGTCCTTGAAAAAGCGCTGGGCATGGAAAGGGGGCGCTGGACGCAGGCAGACCAGAACCGGGTCGTACGCACCCTGACCAGCATGGGCTTTCGGCAGTTCCGCGCTCGCATTGGTGGCCACGGCAATGACGCCCAGCGCGAACGTCGGTATCGGCGTGACAGCCTCGACAAAGAGCAGGTGGCATGAGCGGGTCCGGGTCTGTCAGCTTTGGGTCCGGGTTGGGTCCGGGTCTGCACATCTCAAATAACCCAACAAAATCAATGCTGGGTCCGGGTGGGTCCGGGTGGTCCGGGTCTTTTCCAGAAACCTTTTCAGAATGGGGAAAACGCGCGCGCTATGAAAAGGTAGCGATTAGACCCGGACCCACCCGGACCACCCGGACCCACTCAACAATTTCAACGGGTTGCAGCGCACACAAACCCGGACCCAACCCGGACCCACACCGGCGCAACCCGGACCCACGGTTGCGTTCGCGCGGCGACGCCACGATGCACGGGCACGTCAAGCCAGACAGTTTGGCAAGGGTCGGGAAAGCGGTGGTTCCTTTTGGGCCGATTTGTATGCGGGGGAGCACAGCGCATGACCCCTCCAGCGTCAGGGGGCAGAATTGACTAAACTAAACACCTCAGAGAGCAAGACCGCCTTCGCCACACGCGTCGGTTTGACCAAGGGCCGCATTTCGCAACTGCTGGCCGAGGGTCTGCCGGTGCGCGCTGATGGTCAGATCGACGTGGCGCTGGGCTTGGCATGGATCGAGGACAATCTTGATCCCTCCCGCCGCAACAAAGGTGGGACTGTCGCTCCTGCTCGCAGCGGCATCACGCTGGCCGAAGCCAAACGCCTGCATGAAATCGTAAAGGTGCAGCGCGCCAAGTTGGCCTTTGAACGAGAGCAGGGTCAATTGATCGAAACCGCTGCCGCCACCCGCACGGTGTTTGCCCGCGCCCGGGCCGAACGCGACGCGCACATGGCATGGGTACAGCGCACCGCTCCTCTGCTGGCCGCTGAGGTCGGAGCCGATCCGCGCGCAACCTTTGCAGCACTCGACCGGATGATGCGCGAGCATCTGGAATATCTGGCCGACATGCCCTTGGGGAGTTTCGGCGATGGTTCCTGAGATCGACCTCGCCTGGCGGCGCGGCATCCGCCCCGAGCCACCCATCCCCGTGTCGGACTGGGCCGACCGCAACCGCATCCTGCCACCCACGTCAGCAGAACCGGGGCGCTGGCGCACCGACCGCACGCCCTATCTGCGGGCGGTGATGGACGCTCTGTCCACCTCCAGCCCGTATGAACGGGTCGTGCTGATGAAGGGCGCGCAGACCGGTGGGTCAGAAGCCGGGCTGAACTGGCTGGGCTACATCATCCAGAACGCCCCTGGCATCGCCATGCTGGTCATGCCGTCGCTCGACATGGTGCGCCGAAATACGACCGTGCGGATCGACCCTCTGATTGAAGCCACGCCTGCTCTGCGCGATCTGGTCTCTGCGCCCCGGTCGCGCGATGCCGGGAACAGCCTGTTCCGCAAATCCTTCCCCGGCGGCCAGCTGGTGATGACCGGCGCCAATTCAGCTGTCGGCCTGCGCTCGACGCCGGTGCGCTATCTGTTCCTCGATGAGGTGGACGGCTATCCCGGCGATGCCGATGGCGAAGGCGACCCGGTCGATCTAGCGATCCAGCGCACCACCACCTTCCGGGGGCGGCGCAAGATTTACATGGTGTCCACACCCACCCTGAAGGGCCATTCCCGGATAGAGGCTGCGTTCGAGGACAGCGACCGTCGCTATTTCCACGTCCCCTGCCAGCATTGCGGCGACATGGCTCCGATCACTTGGGCGCGCATCCGATGGCCCGAGGGGCAACGCGACGCCGCCTATATGATCTGCGATGCCTGTGGAGGCGTGCATCACGAACACGAAAAACCTCGGCTTCTGGTCGCTGGCGAATGGCGTCCGACATCGCTGGGCGATGGCCGCACGGCAGGGTTCCACCTGTCGTCGCTGTATTCGCCGTGGGAAACATGGGCCGAAATTGCAATGGATCATGCGCGCGTCGCCAAGGACCCGGCCCGCCTGCAGGTCTGGGTCAACACCAAGCTGGGCGAGTCGTGGGAGGACCAGGCGGGCGATACCGTTCCCGCCGATCCGCTTATGGCTCGGCGGGAGGATTGGGGCCAAGACCTCGCCCCCGGCGTGGCCGTGCTGACGGCTGGCGTGGATGTGCAGGGCGACCGGCTCGAGGTGCAGGTTGTCGGCTGGGGCCGCGATGAGGAGGCATGGGTGATCGATTACCGCGTCCTCTGGGGCGATCCTTCCGGCCCGCGCCTCTGGTCTGATCTGGATAGCGTGCTAAACGGCACCTATGGCGAATTGCCCGTGCGCGCCGTCGCCGTGGACACCGGCGGCCATCACACCAAGATGGCCTACGAGTTCTGTCGCACCCGCCTTGCCCGGCGCATCTGGGCGATCAAGGGCCGTGGTGGCCCTGGCATTCCCGTCTGGCCACGCCGCCCGACGCGGACGAACAAAGGCAAAATCCCCCTGTTCATCGTCGGCGTCGATTCCGTGAAGGACTCCGTCTACGCCCGCCTGAAGCTGACCGAACCCGGCCCCGGCGCGATCCACTTCCCCCGCCGACTCGACGCCGACTATTTCCGCCAGTTGACTGCCGAACGCGTCGTCACCCGCTTCGAGAAGGGCCGCCCGATCCGCTCCTGGCAGCCAAAGCGCGACGGCGAACGCAATGAGGCGCTGGACACCTTCGTCTACGCCCACGCCGCACTGCATGGGTTGATCAGCATGGGGATGCGATTGAACGAGGAGGCGGAGGGTATGCAGAATCAGCCAAGCTCGACAATGACCGCAACGGGAGTGACGATCAAATCCAAATGGCTGACGCGATAAGACTAGCCACCACATGTTGTGCTCACATTGACATTGGCATTCGACATGTCGACAATGTCACGAACACGGGAGGCAGCTATGCCAGAACAGAGTTCAACACCTCGCAAGATCATTGGGTTTTCTATGCACCCTACCCTTGCGGTCGAAGTAAAAGAAGAGGCCGCCCGAAGGGGCATATCATTGCGCAAGCTCTTTGAAGAAATGTGGGAACTTTACAAAATGAACCAAAAAACCTAATGGCCGTCAACCTAGACAAACCGCTGAATTGGAAGGCTGACATCGCGCGGTCAGTCGATATGTATAACAAATGGTTCATGGAGTTTGCGCCCAAAGCTTTCCGGGATACCCGCATTGAGGCGACGAAAAACGTTGAATCTGCCCTAGCGAATACCGCGAATCTGACGGATGTGCGGCCCGACATACTCAAGAAGTGGCCGGGCGTTCTGCCAACCCTCCGCATGTCAACTTGCCCGCCTTTGGCTGTTGATCGACTCATCGGGCTTGCCGGTGTATCGACCAATCTTGTGAAAAGCTTAGAACAGGACAAACTTCCGGCTAGGATGGATCGCGCTTTACTCGATACTGAGCTTTCCATGATCGGCGACATTATCGAGAAGATGGCAGACCCTGATATTTTTGTCTGGATCAAACGCGATGAACCCGCCACGGAAGTTGAAATACACCGAGCTGCAACCATCGTTGCGGACAGGCTCTGTGGCAGCGTTGCCAACCCGATCATCCGGAATGCTCAAGAGCGGCGGCAACTTGCATACATCGCACATTGGCTTGAGGCACGAGGATACAAGACGCTTCCAGATGGCTTTAACGGCAACTTCCGCAACATGCCCCCCGGCACTTACTCATTCCGCATGAATGTGCCCGTTGGCGGAGACAACGGCAACAACACGATCAACATGCCGGTAGATGCCGTTATCATGCGCCAAACTGCCAAAGACGGGGATTTTCCGCTTTTAGTCGAGGCGAAATCGGCAGGCGATTTTACCAACACTAACAAGCGTCGAAAGGAAGAAGCCCAGAAAGTTAACCAACTGCGCCACACCTACGGACAGGACATTCAATTCATTCTGTTCCTGTGCGGATACTTCGATGGCGGGTATCTCGGCTATGAAGCCGCCGAGGGCATCGATTGGGTGTGGGAGCACCGCATCGACGATTTGGAGGAGTTCGATCTATGATCTCTGACCAAGACATTGAAGCTAAACGCCTCTTGGTACAGGCCCAGTTGGACAGCGAGAAATCTGCTGAAGAGCGCAACCGCATGGGCCAGTTTGCGACGCCAACAGCACTCGCACAAGAAATTCTGGCTCATGGGATCCGGTTACTGCCGGATAACCAGCAGATCCGGTTCCTAGATCCAGGCTTCGGCACCGGCTCTTTCTATTCCGCCCTGCGTAGGATCACACCTCAAGATCGAATCAAGAGCGCCACAGGGTATGAAATTGATCGGCACTATGGAAACCCAGCCCGCGACATATGGAGAGATGCACGTCTCGATATCCGTCTCGAAGACTTTACTCTGGCCAAACCGGACTCGCCGGGGGCAAACCTGCTTATCTGTAATCCACCTTATGTTCGCCATCACCATTTGGATGCTGCACAAAAAGCTGAACTGCAGCGCGAGACCGAAAGCGCTTGCGGCGTGAAAATCAACGGCCTGTCCGGCCTTTACTGCTATTTCATGGGGTTGTCGCACGCCTGGATGGCCGAGGACGGCATCGCTGGGTGGCTGATACCGAGCGAGTTCATGGGCGTGAATTATGGCCGGATGATTAAACGTTATCTGCTTGAGAAGGTCACGCTTCTGCAAATCCACCGATACGACCCTCAAGACGTACAGTTTGAGGATGCACTCGTTTCCTCAGCCGTGGTCTGGATCAAGAACACTCCGCCACCTAAAGATCACGATGTCACTTTTTCCTTTGGCGGCACACTCTCGGCGCCCGCAATTACGCGTGATGTTCCCGCCGCAGAACTTGCCGACGAAAAAAAATGGACACGCTACCCACAGGCGAGCGAAGCCACACCGAAGGCTGGAATTACCCTCGGTGACCTATTCGACATAAAGCGCGGTCTGGCGACCGGCGACAACAGCTTCTTCATCATGGATCGCGCGCAGATCAAAGCAAATGGACTGCCGATGGAGTGCTTCCGTCCGGTCCTGCCAGGATCGCGCCATATCCCACAGAACGAGATTTTGGCCGATGAAGACGGCTTGCCATTGCTTGAGAAGCAACTCTTTCTTCTCGATACCGATCTTCCGGAAGACGATATTTCTCGGCTCTATCCTGACCTTAAGGCCTATTTGGATTCTGGCAAAAAGGGCGAAAAGCCCGCAGCCGAAGGGTATCTTTGCCGATCACGGAAGTCATGGTATTCGCAGGAGCGTCGGCCCGCGGCACCGATTATTTGCACCTACATGGGCAGGGGGCGGCCAGGTAAAAAGCCATTCCGCTTTATCTTGAACCATTCTAATGCGACAGCCTGCAATGTTTTCTTGATGCTTTACCCCAAGCCCATATTGCTTGCGGAAGTTGTAAAGAGGCCGGATATCATACGAATTGCCTGGGATTTTTTGAATTCTATCAATTCAGAAGAACTTCTCGGGCACGGTCGCGTCTATGGTGGGGGACTTCACAAACTGGAGCCCATGGAACTGCGAGGGTTCCCAGCACAAGACCTGATGAGTTTGCTCGGCTTGAAGGTTGCCTCACCAAATCATGAGAATTCGTTCAATCGACAGGTAGCCTGAACATTCGCGGACCTAGCCTCCCTCATAAGCCATTCCCAAAGATTCCCAATAGCTTTCTATAACCCCGTCATGCGAATCTCCCCGCATGCGCCATCTGTTCCACCGCCTGTTCGGCCGCCCCGGCACCCGTGCGTTTGACGCTGCGGGTGGTGGGCGGCGTTGGGAGGGTCAGCGCACTGTCGATGGGCTGAACACGGCAATCCTGTCGGGGGCGTCAACGGCGGCGCGTCGGGCCGGGTGGTATGCAAGGAACAATCCATGGGTGTCGGCGGCGGTCGACAGCTTGGTAGGCAATGTCGTCGGTGCGGGGATCAAGCCGCAATCCACCCATCCCGACCGGGCCGTGCGCGAACGGCTGCAGGTGCTCTGGCTGCGCTGGACCGATCATGCCGATCCGGGCGGGCTGGCCGACTTCTACGGGCTGCAGGCCATGGCGGTGCGAGCGATGGTTGAGGGCGGCGAGAGTTTTGCTCGGTTGCGGGTCGTTGCCGATGCCACGTCTGTTCCACTGCACATTGACCTGCTGGACCGGGACCAAGTGCCGCTCGACCTGCACCGCGACATCGGTGGTGGCGCGCGCATCCGGGCGGGGATCGAATTCAACGGCACTGGGCAGCGCACCGCCTATTGGGTGATGCGGGACCGGCCAGACGATCCACTGACCTCCCTGCGGCTGGAACCGCTGCGCATCCCCGCCACCGATTGCCTGCACCTGTTCAAGCCCTTGTCTGCTGGACAGTTGCGTGGGATCACCTGGCTGGCCCCGGTGCTGTTGCGCCTGCATGAGTTGGACCAGTTCGAGGATGCCGCACTGGTGAAGGCCAAGGTGGCGGCGCTGTTCACCGGCTTCATCACCGACCCGGATGGCACGGCGGGCGGGCTGACCGGCACCAACAACAACGGCGCGCTGACGGTCGGCATGGAACCCGGCAGCCTGATCCCTCTGCCCCCTGGCACCGACATCCGCTTTTCCAATCCGACCGAGAGTGACGCCTACGGCCCCTTCGTCAAGAACCACCTACGTGCAGTCGCAGCCGGGATGGGCCTGCCCTACGAACTGGTGTCGGGCGATCTGGAGGGCGTGACCTATTCTTCCATCCGCGCTGGGCTGATCGAGTTTCGCCGCCGGGTGGAGCAGTTGCAGCACAACGTCGTCGTTCATCTGTTCTGCCGCCCGGTCTGGGAACGCTTCGTGCGGCTGGCGGTATTGTCTGGCGATCTACCCGCCCGCGATTTCGACCGCGACCCTGCGGCGTATCTCGCCTGCGAATGGCTACCGCCCAAGTTCGATTATGTCGATCCCAAGAAGGATGTGGAAGCCGAGATCCTCGCGATCAACGCAGGCCTCAAGAGCCGCAGGCAGGCAATTTCCGAACGGGGCTACGACGCCGAACAGGTCGATGCCGAGATTGCCGCCGACAAGGCACGCACCGATGCACTGGGCCTGAGCTTCAGTGCACCACCTGTTGCCAAGGAGGACCTCCCCAGTGAATGATACCATCGTCCTGCTGACCCGTCGCGCCGACCTGGCCCCGACCAGCGCCAACCCTGATGCCCGCACCGTCGAGGTGATCTGGTCCACCGGGGCACCTGTACGTCGCCGCGACATGGCGGGCCAATACATCGAACGCCTCAGCCTTGCGCCCGAAGCGGTGGACCTGTCGCGCCTGCAAGGGGCCAGCGTGCTGGATGCCCACCGTCAATCCGCCGTGCGTGATGTGCTGGGCAGCGTGCAATCCGCCGCCGTCGATGGCCAGCGCGGCACAGCGCTGATCCGGTTCTCGGCCCGACAAGAGGTGGAACCGCTCTGGCAGGACGTTCTGTCGGGCATCCTGCGGCATGTCTCGGTCGGCTATTCGGTCGAGGAATGGGCCGAGACGACCGAGAACGGCGTGCGGGTGCTGACCGCCGTGCGGTGGACGCCCCACGAGATTTCTCTTGTCCCCACCCCGGCTGACCCGGGTGCCCGCATCCGCATGGAGACCAATATGCCCGACACGACCATCACCACCACTCCGCCCGAGGCGCAGAATCGCGCCACGATCAACACGGAAATCCGCTCCATCGCCCGTATCGCCGGACTGGACCAGTCTTGGGTCGACGGCCAGATCGACGCCGCCGCTGATGCTGATACCGCCCGCCGTGCCGCATTCGAGGCGCTGGCCAGGCGCAGTGCGCCCACGATCCGCGCCGAACAGGTGCGCGTCGAGATGGGCGAGAGCCAAGACGACCCGGCCCTGCGCGCCCGCCAGATGGGCGAGGCGCTTTACGCACGGATCAATCCACGCCACGAGCTATCCGAACCAGCGCGCCGCTACGCTTATGCCACGCCGGTCGATATGGCCAAGGAACTGCTGACCCTGCGCGGCGAGTCCACCATGGCCTTGTCGCCCGCCAGCTTGGTCACCCGCGCCCTGCACACGACGTCCGACTTCCCAATCATCCTCGGCAACGCCGTGGGCCGGGTGCTGCGCGATGCCTACCAAGCCGCCCCCTCCGGAATCCGCCGTCTTGGCCGCCAAACCTCGGCCCGGGATTTCCGCTCGGTGAACAAGATCATGCTGGGCGAGGCTCCGCTCTTGGAAAAGCTGAACGAGCACGGCGAGATCAAGGCCGGGACCATGGCCGAGGCGCGAGAGGCCTACAAAATCGAGACCTGGGCCAAGAAGATCGGCATTACCCGGCAAGTGCTGGTGAACGATGACCTCGGAGCCTTCTCGGACCTCGCGCGCCGCATGGGCCAGGGGGCCGCCGAGACCGAGGCCCGGATCCTCGTCACCCTGCTGGAGGCGAACAGCGGCAACGGCCCGACGCTGTCGGACACCAAGGCACTGTTCCATGTCGATCACGGCAACAAGACAGCGAGCGGCGCGGTGATCTCCGATGCCACCCTGTCCGCCGCCCGGCTGGCGCTGCGCACCCAGAAGGGCATCGATGGCCGTATCATCCGGGTGACGCCGAAGAACCTTCTGGTCCCGCCCGCTCTGGAAACCGTGGCCGAGAAGTGGCTGGCAACCATCGCACCCGCCACAGCCGCCGACGTGAACCCCTTCTCGGGCGCAATGTCGCTGGTGGTGGAACCGCGCCTCTCCAGCGCCACCCGCTGGTATGTCACCGCAGATCCCGGTGAGATCGACGGTTTGGAGTTTGCCTACCTCTCGGGCAACGAAGGCCCGCAGGTGGAAAGCCGCTCCGGCTGGGACGTTGACGGCGTAGAAATCCGGGTGATCCTGGACTTCGGCGCAGGCTTCATCGACCACCGTGGCTGGTTCCAGAACGCCGGGGTGTGACGTGGCTGACCTAGCCCAACTCACCGCCTGGCGCGACGCCCTGATGGCCGCGCGTTATCAGGGCATCCGCGTCGTCGAATACGACGGCAAGCGGGTGACATATGCCAGCGACGCCGAGATGGCAGCCGCGCTGGGCGACCTCAACCGACAGATCACCAGCACCACGGCGCGCATCACCGTGGTCCGCATCCAATCATCGAAAGGGCTCTGACCATGAAGACCTACATCCAGAACGGCGACCTCATCACCGTGCCCGCTCCCGCAGGCGGCATCGCCTCTGGCGAGGGGATGATCGTCGGCAACATTTTCGGAATCGCCGCCTATGCGGCCGCCGTGGGCGATCCGCTCGAACTGGCAGCGACGGGCGTCTATCAGCTGCCGAAGGCCACCGCCGCCGTGCTGACGGTCGGCGCGCGGGTCGCTTGGGACAATACGGCAAAAAACATCAACGTGCCGGGCACCGGGCGCTTCCCGGTAGGCATCGCGACGGAGGCTGCCGGGAACGGCATCACCAGTGTCGTCGTGCGGCTGGATGGCGTGGGGACGGTGGCAGCGTAACGTTCAGTAGATGGTGTTCTCCTGCGTCCACGCATCGCCGTCAAAAGATGCGAAAATCGCAGCGTCGAGGACGCAGGGAAAGACGTCGCTGGCGAAACAAAGTGCTTGGATGCCATCGAGGGCGAACTCATAGTATCCCGCATCTGCCAGCGCGGTCGCGGTCAAAGTTACGGGGAAGCCAAAGTCGTTCAGCCACCTTGTTATGCGGCTATCGATAGGGATTTCGTATCGGGTCAATCCCAAGGATTGAAGCAGGTTTCTCGACTGCTTGGGACCAAAGCCGTGCAGCAGGTTCTGGAGAAACCTGGCCACCTCTCGTTCTGCTCCTGCTTCCGCAGGCGACAAGAGAACATTCACCTTCGCTAGCGCAGTATCCCAACCTTGATCTACATTCAACTTGTTGAAATTCTTGGACAAGTCTTCGGCTATCCTATCTGGAAAGCGGATGCCGCCATGTGCGCGGAGGGTCGACGCGATCAGATCACGCCTGTCGGTCGCTTCAGGTTTGCTGGCAACCTGATTGTACAAGAGGGGGAACGGCGCCCTGCGCAAGAACCGAGCAACGGCACTATTCGGACCCGACCGCTGAACAGATGTCATCCGCATGCCGACCATCTGCTTCCAGAACTCGGAGCGATCAATTGCTGGCTTTGCTCCGGCGAGGTTTCTCTCAACCCGCACCCCGACAAAGGGGTTGTCGGCATGGGAAGCGACAAACGCCTTCACACGAGCGACGTCATTCTGTTCAACCTGCCATTGGAACTGCATGAATGCCTCTATTCGGAGGGCACGAACACGATCCCCTGATCCGGGAAGGCGTCGCGCAGATTGGTCATGGCTTCCAGCCAGTCGGTCCCACCCCATTGGCTGGAGAAGGCATAGGTGCGCCCGCCGACGAGTAGCAATTCATCGTCACCGCAGAACCACCGGATAGGATCGAAGCGTTTGCCCAACTCGGCGCGGGACGCTGTGGCCAATCGAACGAAGTCAGCATGCCCGACTTCACCATCAACCGACCGGAGGGCCCGGCCCGCTCGAGGCCCGCAATGTTCAGCCACGGTTTCGGGGGCGATGCCGCTTTCCACTAGGTATCGGAACGTCCGCAAGATGGCCCACCGCTTGGATTCTCGGGGGAAGTCCTGCTGCCCGAGCCGCAGGTCATACTTGGTATAGTCGGCACCGCTGGTCCGCGCCTCACGCTCCTTGCGCACCTTCTCGCGCACGCGAACCTGGTATTCGGCGGCCTCGGGCGGTGGGATGATCTGCTGGACATCGACCAGTACCCGGCCCGATAGGTTATAGGGTTGCAGGCGCACACAGCGGATATCCAGATCGCGCTGGTTAAGCCAGAGGACGGCGGTTGTCAGTTCCAACGAGAACTCGGCCGAGGCGAGAACAATCTTCACCTCTTGCGCAAACTGGTCGTGGTCAGGTTCGTCCCATCCCAGGAAGGCCAAAAGTTCGGCCCGGGCATCAGCATCATCACGGCCGATCTGGCGCAGGTAACGGTCAAACCCGTCGACCGCCTGATCGAAGGTCATGGTCGAGACCATGGCCGCATAGCGGATGGCCTGCAGTTCCATATGCCCACCATCTTCGGTGCGCTTCAGTTCGATGACTATCAGGTTGGCATCGCGGTCGATCCCGAGCAGATCGATGCGACGGCGTGACTCGTCCCATTCACCGTATTCTTCGGCAATCACCAAAGTGTCGGGCGCAATGACGCCGATATTTTCGCGTAGCAAGCGCTGCAGATCACGCCGCTCATGCAATTGCATGGCGCTGAAGGTAGTTTTGCTAAGGGGCTGGATACGATCCGGCGCAAATTGCGGATTTCGCGGAGAATGGGCGCTGATTTCGCGCGATCGTGGGCACGCGTTTCGCGCCATTCTGGGCAGTCATTTCACGGGATCGTGGGCAGGCTGGCCGACGCTTTCATGGAGTCAGGCTTGAACGATTTGGTCAAGCTTTTTTGTGACGGCGGAGCGCCTGCGCAGGCTTTCACCTGAGAGGGTGAGGCGGTGTGCGTTGTGAACGAGGCGGTCGAGGATGGCATCTGCGAGCGTTGGGTCGCCGATGGCTTCGTGCCACTGGTCAACGGGGAGTTGGCTTGTGACGATGGTGGAAGCGCGGCCGTGGCGGTCTTCGAGGATTTCCAGCAGGTCACGGCGCTCCGGGGCGGTGAGGACGGCGAGGCCCCAATCGTCAATGATCAGCACATCCATGCGGGCGATGGTTTTGAGGATGCGTTCATGGCGGCCATCGCCACGGGCCAGAGCAAGGGCCTCGAACATGCGCGGCGCACGTTGATAGAGGACGGGCCGCCCATCCCGGCACGCCTTGTGGCCAAGGGCGCAGGCGATCCAGCTTTTGCCCAAACCGGTCGGCCCGGTTATCAGCAGGTTCTCGTGCCGGGCGATCCAGCCGCCATCGGCAAGATGCGCCATGACACTGCGGTCAAGACCACGTGGGCTGCGCAGGTCCAGATCCTCGACGCTGGCATCTTGGCGCAGAGCCGCAAACTTGAGCCGGGAGGCCAGTTTCTTGGTGTCGCGCTCTGCAGCCTCGCGGTCGACCAGCAGGCCGAGACGCTCTTCGAACGAGAGGGCGTCGAAGGCGGTTGACCTGCGTTGTTCTTCGAGCGCCGATGCAATGCCGGTCAGGCCGAGCGCCAACAGTCGGTCGTGGGTGGGATGGGTCAGCATTTTAGTCCTTTCTCAATGGTAATAGCTGCCGCCACGAATGTTGGCGTGCTGGAGGGGGGCGACCTCTTCGGAGCCTTCCAGGAAGGCGCGATCGAGGCCGGTCTTGAGGATCGAACGAATGGAGGTGACGGTGCGGGCCCGGATGGTCACACCCCGCTGGCAGGCCGCATCAACGCGCTCCGGCCCATAGGTTTTGACCAAGGCCAGCACACCCAGGCAGGTGCGGAACCCCTGTTCAGGATGGGGGCGGTCAGCCATCACCATCTCGCAAAAGGCGGCGACGGCGGGGCCGGTCTTGGTTGCCTGCGCCAGCATTCTGGCCGGGGTCCATTCGGCAAAGCGACGATGGGCCGATGGCATATGGTCGGCCACGGTGACATGGCTGCGCCGCCCCGGGGTGCGCACGTGGCTCGCAACCCTCTGACCACGATGGAATATCTCGACCGTCTGGCCGCTTGTGCGAACATCGACCTCTTGTTTGATCAGCGCGAAGGGCACGGAATACCATGAGCTGTCGACCTCAACGTGATAGTCGGGTGCCACGCGGGCGCGCTTCCAGCGGGCGAAGACATAAGGTTCGGGCGGTAGGGGCTGAAGATTGGGCCGATCCAAAGTGGCAAACAGATCGGCGCGGCTGGCGCCATAGCCGCGCATCACGCGCATGTTCAACTCGTCCAGCAGCCGCCGGATCGCCACGTTCAACTCGGCCAATGAGAAGAACCGGTGGTTCCGCAGCCGCGCCAGAATCCAGCGTTGTGCCACTTGGACAGCCACTTCCACCTTCGCCTTGTCCCGGGGTTTGCGCGGCCGGGCGGGCAGAACGGCGGTGCCATAATGCGCCGCCATCTCGGCATAGGTCCGGTTCAGCCCCGGATCAAACCGGTCTGCCTTGATCACGGCGGACTTCAGATTGTCCGGAACCACCGCCTTTGGCACGCCGCCCAGAAAGGCGAACATCCGGATATGCGCGAGGATCCAATCTTCCAACCCCTCCGATGCCACCGCCTCGGCATAGGTGTGATTCGATGCCCCCATTGCCGCCACGAACAGCTTCATGGCCCGCGCTTCGCCGGTCGTGGGGTCGATCACGTCGATGGTGTCGCCGGCAAAGTCAACGAACACCTTCTCGCCGCCCACATGTGTCTGGCGCATCGTCGGGCGCACCCGACCCTTCCAAGCCTCGTAATGCGTGCAAAACCAAGTATAGGCAAAACCCCCGGGGTGCGCGGCACGGTATTCTTCCCAGAGCAGCATCCGCGTCACCCCAGGGCGGCGCAACTCGCGGTCAATCTCCGCCCAGTCGGGCACAAGCCGCTCCGCGTCCGGCACCGTGGGCGGGGCTGGAAACAAAAGAAGTTCAAGGCTGTCGTCATCGATCCCCTCCGGCAAGGGCCACGTGAGCCCGGCATGACGCGCCCGTTGGGTGTAGCTTCCGACGCTCCCCTTGCTCAGACCGAGGGAAGCGGCAATGGACCGCTCGCTCAGGCCTTGCCCAAGCTTCAATCGCAAAACATCTCGTATCCGGCGCATGTTCAATCGTCCTGTCGGCATCAAGCCACCCCTTCATTCCTGAAGGCGCAACTATCCTCAATTTGCCGACCAGACCTGCCCGCGATCCCGCGAAATCAGTGCCCAGCTTCACGCGAAATGACTGCCCATGATCCCGTGAAATCGATGCCCACCATCAAGCGAAACACGCAGCAAATTCGTAAATGGGCATGAAGGACACAACCTATGGGACGTCTAGGCCACTCTGTCAGACAGGATGCCTAGCAAGCAACAGGTTTCACACACGGAACATCGCGCGAACATCCTCGGTTCCCATGTCGCATGTGTGTTGCACGGAAGAAACGGGAACGGCTGTAAGCATTTGGAATCGCAAAGAAACGTGTTGTTCTGTGTTGCAACGCAAGAAGGGCGCCCATTGGGCGCCCTGCATCGGCCTAAGCTTTTGATATATTGCTATATTTTTTGGTTGCGGGAGTAGGATTTGAACCTACGACCTTCAGGTTATGAGCCAAAGCTCTAGCGATTCCAATAGCTTAGTGATTTCAGTGACTTATCGGCTAAGCCTTTGATTTCGCGCATTTACCAATCCGACAACGCCCGACATTAACCCGCATTCACCGTTACCGACGGCGCTAAAATGGCGTATGCGGGTTGACATGGCGTTGACATGCGTGGAGCAGCTGCCCAAAGAACTATGATCATGTGAACCGTGAACGCCTCTCAACCTAGTGTTCTGAGTCTGACGCTTGCTACCTGTTTCCTCTGATTTCATCGAGCTTGTCCAGCGCGCGTCGTTCCCGAGCGAGGATATCCTCAGCCGTTTTGGTCCAGGTGAAGGGCTTCGGCTTGGTGTTGTGCTTGGCCAGATAGTCATAGATGGCGGTCTCCAGATCGTCGACGCTGGTATAGCTGCCCCGACGGATGCGCTTTGACGTGATCTCGGCAAAGAAGCGTTCGACAAGGTTCAGCCATGACGCGCTGGTTGGCGTGAAATGCAGCTTGAAGCGCGGATGTTTTTCCAACCAGGCTTTGACCTCGGGCGTCTTGTGCGTGGCGTAGTTGTCGAGCACGAGATGCACGTCGCGCGGCTTGAGGACGGCACGGTCAATGCGGCGCAAAAAGCGCAGGAACTCCTTCGCACGGTGGCGCGGCAGGCATTCGCCGATAACCATGCCCGACTTCACATCGAGCGCCGCGAACAGCGTTGTCGTGCCGTGGCGCTTGTAATCATGGGTCATCGTAGCCGCGCGGCCCTTCTTGAGCGGCAGTCCCGGCTGGGTCCTGTCAAGCGCCTGAATTTGCGACTTTTCGTCAACGCACAGCACAACGGCCCGCTCCGGCGGATCGAGGTAAAGCCCTACGATATCGGTGACTTTCTCCTCGAACATCGGGTCGTTCGAGACCTTGAAGCCGCGCGTCAGATGCGGCTTCAGCCCTGCCTCGGCCCATATACGCCCAACGCTCGACGGCGAAATGCCCACGGCCTCGGCCATGGCCGAGCGGCTCCAGTGGGTGGCGTTGGGCGGGGTCTCCTGCACCGTTTTTACAATCACCTTGAGGCGCGTTTCCCGTGGCAGCGGCGGGACGCGCGAGGGGCGGGTCTTGTCGCGCCTGAGGCCGTCCATACCTTCATCAAGGTAACGCGCCTGCCAGCGCCAAACGGTGGGCTTTGAAGTGTTCGCGCGTCGCATGATCGCGTTCGTGCCGCAGCCGTCTGCCGTCGCCAGCACGATCTGGGCCCGCCAGACAAGCTTGCGCGAGGTGTTGCGGTCGGTGAGCAGAGCTTGAAGCTGCGCACGGTCATTCGGGGCCAAGTAAAGGCAAATGTCATCGCGTCTCATGCCCCGACAATGACACATGCCAACTCAAATGGGAATCTTACGTCAGATGGGGAACACTAGAACGTCGATGTCGGCTCATTGCAAAATTGCGACGCCGCCATCGCCATTTCGCGGGTCGGTCTCCGATCAAGGTAGGGAAAAAATATGTGTCGAAAATCTCCATCAATGAGTCAACGGAAAGCATCTTGGCAGGAGCATGCGACGTGACCTAGAAGCCATTACCCGACGGCCCAAACAAAAAAATGTCAGTTTACATGAATTGGATGGTCAGAACTTGATGCCAAATAGACCACCGTTCGGCTCATCCGACAGTCGCGTCTCCATTATAAAGTCGGTGGGATCGAAAATAGCCTCGCCGCTCACTTCTTCTTCGCTCTTAATCTTCTGTAGATCATCCGAATTCATGGCCACCACGTATTGTATGCCAAGCTTTTCACATTTAGCCTTTGCGAGACTCAAAGCTAACCCAATCTGCCTTCCATCTACACCATCAAAAATATGACTGTCATGTATTAAAAAACCAGGAAACCGATCATTCTTTATAGCGGCTTCGACCAGCAACCAGTCAAAGCAGAAGACTTGCATATGGTTTTTACCGCCGCTCTTCTTTCCAACAATATCTGTTTCAATGGATAACCCAGCAACACCGCTTGACTTTCCGACAATAAGTTGGCCGGGTTCATCATAAAGAAACTGCGAAGTCTCAGCAAATATCTGCACCGCTGCCTTTCGTGGTCCCTCACGCTCGAGAACATCCTGACCAATCAAGTCAACAAGATCGTTTATTTCGCGCCCCAACCTTTTGCGGTCTTCCTCAACATTTCTAAAACGTGGAAGCTGTTGGCGTAGGTCCGTCTGTTCTGCTTCCAGTCGGTTTAAATCAGATTGCAAAAATGTCAGACGTTCAATCGCCATGCCAGAGCGCAGCAAAGCTAGTTTATCACTAAGGCCGATTTGAAGTTCATTTATTTCCTTCTTACGGCTTGCAAGACGTTCTGCTGCGTTCTTTCTTTCCCGCTTGAGGTGTGCCTCCCGATTCCTTGCTACCTGCTTATGAAACGTCTCGACTTGTTCGAACCTTTTCTTCACCTGATCCGAAAAGAAAATTCCCACTTGCTCATACATACTTTTGAGATCAGCAACTGACGCGTCTTCGACCTCCCTCAGCGCAAGATCGATACTTTCAACAAGGTCAAGGTCTTCAAGGTTCGCCTCATTCAAATCACGAATTCGACCTGTAAGGTCATTCGCAATTACTTCATGCCGACGATAGCCATCTAATACAGACGTGGAAGTGACTTCCTTGCGCTTCGCGTCAACCTCAGTGTCGAGCAAGTCCAGACGTGACTGCATCTTATTAACGTCCAGCGCACCGTCAGTCAGATATCCACTCCTAATCATCTTCGCCAAAGTATCGGCGTCTTTCTTCTCATCTTTCTTGACCTGCAACTTTTGCGGAAGCCGCCAGTCAAATCCAAGAAGATAAGACAGACTAACTTGACTATCCCATCCCTGTTGCGATGTGCTGTTCATTATAGGACTAGCAAATCCACCATTTCTCTCTTTTCGCACAAAGTATGCAATCAGTGCACCAAATTTCGGTCCGTAAGTCGGCGCGGAATCTTCATCGCTTAAGTCAAACCATCGTAAACCTAACTCTTTACGCAGATTCTTTGGCGTGATTTCTTTGCCGTCTTTCTTTAGTACATCGGTATTTGCACTGCTCTTCTTGCAAACTAAAAAGTGTGATCCATTGTCTGAGAATTTACCGCAAAAATCTGAGCCGATGATTTCCGGTTTATGAAAGTCATCATCAGCGTTGCGTTTGTCTGACAGAAGATAATGCACGAGTTCGACAAAGCTTGTCTTACCAGTTCCGTTGCGTGTCTCTTTAGCGCCCGAAGTTTCATGACGCTCTGCAACAAGAATATTTAATCCACTTTTAAATTTAAGAGTCTTAAATGTTCCAAGATTACTTGTCAGTTCGATAATCATTGGTTCATCTTCTTTATCAGACCGGATTCAAAACGGATTGCACCGATAGTAAAGAGAAAATCCACAGCGAGTAAAAACCAATCAAAATGAATCGTTGTAATTTCATTTCTGCGTCGTTCTTCTTGTAGGTCATGGAACAAACGCGAGGCAGTTTTGCTCATGTCCAAAAGCGCAAGAAGTTCCGCACCAACACCTATCAGCGCATTCTCCGTCTTTATGTGTTTTGTAGGCATTAGCATAACGTTACACCTAGAGCGTTCTCGAAAACGTCGCAAGCATCAAGGTAATAGGCCACAATCACATAGGCCGCGGCTGTCACGGTGGCGTTATCGCCGCCACCGCAAAAGGTGAGCAGTTTTCCCAAGATATCATCAGGATCATATCCAAGGTCCTTCAACTCAAGGTACTTGGCGCGCATTTCAGCCTGGATAACAGAGGCGTTTTGAGGATTACTCATACCTACAAGGAAACGATCAACTACATCAAGGTGTGGTCGGGCACGCCGGATATCATGTTTTGAGTCTGGGCTGAGCCTATTGAAGTCAAGCTTAAGCTCGTCTGGAATATCACCAAAGTTGTTTGGATCAGGATGAACTGTGCGAGCCTCAATTATACCCTTCAACAAAGGCCGGATATGCTCCATGTGCACGGCGTTGAAATTTAGGCTTGCCGATGGATAGACATCTATCAATTGCTGCAAAGTAAGTTTGTCGTGTAATTCATCTTTCAAGAAATTACGCGTAGCGGTCACCAGCTTGAGCACAGGATACTGCTCTCTTAGTTCTTCCAGTTTATCGCTTACACTTGTTGGAATGCCATCTATGTTGTTATGGATGAATACCCAGTCCTTAAGGTTTGGCCAGTATTCAACAACTTCTGGAAAGCTGTCTGCAATTTTAGCCTTTGCTTTAGAAGCAAATGTCGCTGGTGACTCAGGTGCGTAACACTGGAAAACGGTTTCTGTCGAAATGCGCCGTCCATCGCTCTTCTTGTCTCCATCCGACCCACCTGCTTTAATCAATTCAAAGTCAGTTCCGAAGACTCGACAAGCCATAGAGGCGAACCAGCCCTCGAACTTGGACTGGTTCATGGTAGCAAAAGCGTTCTCGAAATGAATGTCGAAGTCGGTCTTTTTCATGCTAAAGTTGTGCCCCCGCTTCGTTGGATTCCCACATTTTTCGCAAGGGCAATCTCTTGGCAACGTCTGATAGTTATGATGCAGATACATAGGCTCGGCAACATCCGTTTTCAGTGACCTAGTGTGCCTGAGGGAGTCGAACTCCATATCTAGGAGCTAGACGCGTCATCCCGTCTCTGCCAAGTGAGCTATCTGCACATAGCTGCCGTTCGCACAGCGTGCCGCGAACGGCACGATCGCACCCATTCCGTGCTTTCCGCGCGCTACCTTGCCACGCGGAAAATCGTCCCTCACTCGAACCTCATATTCATCCTTTGTTCTCTTTCTGGCGTTATCCACAACTTCCTTATCGGCCCCCTCTTGCTCCGAATCGTGACCCAGTGCAGCTTGCACGCATGGGGAGAGCAGTCCTCAACTAAAAAGCATAACAGGACGTATCATCCGGCATTCCAGGTCGAAGAAGGCGCTTTTGCGTCCTGACCTTTCATGCCGATTTTTCCTGTTTTGCACACAAGAAACACGGCCAGCAGGCGATACAGGCACGTTCACTCCTCTGGCCCTTTTGAGGGCGGATTCATCATGGCACTACCACAACGCGTATTCTTTACTCTTCACGAAGCCTCGGCTCGCTGGGGTTGTTCTATTGCCGACATCGCTGGCTGGGCGGCCATCGGCAAACTCAAGATCATGACCGGGATCGGACTCGTGCGCTGCGGCGACGCCGTCTTCGCGGGCCGGGTCACCCTCTCGGCTATGGACTTGCAACCGCTGTTTCGACGGTGCGGCACTGGCCCGGTCGAAGGGATCGTGCGTCGGATTATGCCCGATGGTGGTGCGGATTGGCTGATTATCACTGAACCGGCTGGTGGGATCGCGGTCGCGGTGGCCGACATGCTGATCTTGGCCGAGGACGTCTTTGGGTTTGAAGACGATCACGACATGATCCGCCGTCCCACCACCAATGGAACCCCCTACGACTGGGAGGGTATGATCGTCTTCCTGGTTCAGCGCATCCATGAGCGCGGCCTGCCCGAAACGCAGGCCGAGCTGATTGCGGAAATGCAGGACTGGTTCGCCAATCAGTCAGACGGCACCAAAATCCCTGACAGCCGCAGCATCCGAAGGCGCATCACTCCGATTTGGCGCGCCTTGCGGAAGGAAGCTGACTGATTGATCGCGTGCGCTGGGCCAGCGTCGTCATGCGGTTTTGCGCGCCACTGGTTCAGCACCGGCATCATGTACCAGCACGGGTCGTGGCCGGAACGCGCTGGCCACAGCATCGACGCCCGCGCGCAGGGGCGAGTCCATCAAGTGGGCATAGCGCTGGGTTGTTTGCATCTGCGAATGGCCCAGCAGCTTGCCGATCATCTCGAGCGACGCGCCACCGCTGACCAGCAGGGATGCAAATGTGTGGCGCAGATCATGAATGCGAACTTCGGGCAGTTTGGCGTCCTTCTGGACGTTGATCCAGAAGCGGCGGATTTCCTTGACCGGCTGGCCGGGCACATCGCCGGGGAACAGCCATGGGTTGCCCTTCGGCACCAGCAGCTGGCGCTGGCGCACGATGGCCGCAACCTCGGCCGAGATCGGAATGCGGTGGATCTTTCGCTGCTTGGTGGTGGCGGCAGGTTTTGACCAGCTGCCCAATTCCAGATTGAACTGTTCAAACCGCGCCTGCCGCACCTCGCCCACCCGACTGCCAGTCAGCATGCAAAGACGGATGATCCCGGCTGCGCGCTGATCGGTGGCAGCATCCAGCACCTCGGCCAGTTTGCCAATTTCCTCTTGCGATAGAAATCTTTCGCGTTCGTTCTCGATCCGCTTCTTGAAGGCCGATGCCGGGTTGTCCGTGCGCCAACCCCAGCCGATGGCAAGGGTGAACATCTTGCGCAGCACCTCGCCCACGCGGTTGGCCCGGATCGGCGTGGGCTTTGCGCCCTGCAGCTTACGCGCGCGGTTGTTCGGCTTTTCCTTTGACGGGCGCGCCCTGCCCTTCGCGATGATGTTCAGCAGTTTCGCCACATCATGCGGCGTTATATCCATCACCAGTTTTGTTCCCCAATGCGGGGCAACCAACTTCGTCAGCATTGATTTCTGATCGGACGCGTTGGTCTTAGCCAGATGGGGCACATGCTCGGCGAGATAGCGGTCAATCATGTCGCTGAACCTCGGGGCTTCGCGCAACTCGCTCCGTTCGCCCAAGGGGTCGCGCCCTTCGTCGATCTCGCGCCGCAGCTCCTTTGCGCGCTCGCGAGCGGCCGTCACCGTCCATTCGGGCCAGCGCCCGATGGCCATGCGGCGCTGTCGCCCGGCAAAACGGTAATCCAACGAGAAGGACCGGCTGCCGGAGCGCAGAATCCGGATGGAAAAGCCCCGCACTTCCGTGTCGAACACCTGGTAGTCGCGCGCCACCTCCGGCTCGCATTCCCTTACGCACTTATCGTTCAATCGCAGACGTTTAAGCATGGATGATCTCCCCTTTGGCCTGCGACACAGGCGTAGATTCGCGGCTCTATCAAGTGAAGCATGCCGATCGGGGTGGCGGGGAGGCAGAGGGTGGCGTTGATGTGCCGTATCCGCGCCACCCCTTGTTTTATTGAGCCATATGCAAAAATCGCCGAGCGCTGGCAGTGCGACGGAACGCCGATCAGGGCGCCATCGGAGGTCGTGCAGCCAATTTTCTGTTTGGTTTCTGTAAATCGCCAATGAAATCAGGGGGTGGCGCGGTTTCAGCGTGGCATTGCCACCCTGCCACCCCCGGAAAGCCTGCGAATGCTGCCGAATGTCGGCCAATGCAGGCGAAGCGGGCACAACACGCCCAACTTATGCCGAGGCGGTCGCAACTGAACCTGCCAACCACTCTGGCAATGCTGTCCTCACCCAAGCCAAAACTCCAAAAATCTCAATGAAACAAGGGGTGGCACGCAAAGGGCATTTCCAGTGCCACCCCGCGCCTTCCCGCCACCCCTGACCGCCTGCGCACCATGGTCCCAGAAATCAGCCCGATCCGGGCGATGAAGGGGAAACAGAACATGATGACGACGGAAACACCCCGGCGATCACCCGCCGCGGGGCTTTTGGGCGGCTGGATCAGCCGCCTGGACCTTGCGCTTGAGTTGGGCGTGACGGTCGACACGCTGCGGCGCTGGGAAGCTCTGCGCTTTGGCCCACCCTGCGTACGCGCGGGTCGCAAGGTCTATTACCGCCGCGATGGCGTGCACGACTGGTTGCAATTGCAAGAAGTACCCAGCCCTCGGCGCACAGGTGGCCGTCGATGACCGCGCCCCTGTCCCACCCGCTTCTCGCCGCGCCAACCACCGGCGACTGGATGCACGACCGTCTCACTGAGGCGCGCGGCGTCCTGGCCGATACCACCCAGCATCCGGAATCGCTGGTCATCCTGGCGGCCCGTGTGGTCGTCGGTCAAACCGGCGATGCCGGTGAATGTGCCGATGCCCTCGACCTGCTGCGCCTGCTGGACCGACGCCCCCTGCATGCCGTCGCCGCCGCTGCCTTTCCGAAAGGCGGTGTCGCATGAACCGGCGCAGCACACCTGAAGCCGATGCCCAGCGCGCCATCGTACAGGCTCTGCGCTTCGCCCTGCCCCGCGATGCCATCGTGCAGCACTGCGTCAACGAGGTAACCGAGGCTGGGCCACGCGGTGCCAAACGCCAGTCGATCCTTGTCGGAATGGGCGTCCATGCGGGCTTTGCGGATCTGATCGTGATTTGCGGCGGCCGCGTGCTGTTCCTTGAGGTCAAAAGCGAGACGGGGCGGTTGCGCAAATCGCAGGAGGTGTTTCGCGACACGGTCTGCGCGCAGGGCTTCGGCTGGGCACTGGTGCGGTCCGTCGACGATGCGCTTAGCGCACTCGCTGACAATGGCTTCACCAGTCGTGTGCACATCCCGGCGCGGAGGGTCCGGCCATGAGCCACAAGGCGACCGTCTGGGCCATCCAGCAACGCGGGCTGAAGCCTGCCACCAAAATCGTGCTGTGGTTTCTGTGCGACCGGCACAACCCGGATTTCGGGTGTTTTCCGACGCAGGCGCGGCTGGCCGACGATGCCGAAATGTCGATCTCGGCGCTGAACGACCACCTCGCCAAGCTGGAAGAGCTGCGTCTGATCCACCGGGTCCGGGTCCATGATCCGCGCACCCACAAGCGCCAGGCCACACGCTACATCCTGGGGTTTGAAGACGGGTTTCCACAAGAGCCAACTCCGGAAACCGGACACGGCTTTTGCGGAACAGAGGAAGAACAACACGCAGACCCAACTCCGGATTCCGGAGATAGGGCCATCTCCGGATTTTCGGCAAAGCCATCTCCGGATTTTGCCCAAAGCCATCTCCGGAATCCGGAGACTAACCTTGTAAGAGAACCCTTAAGTAAACCTGTAAAGGAGGAGGAGGACGCGCAAGCGCGCGAGGCCGATTTTGATCGGTTCTTCGCAGAGTTGCTCTCGGCGCTGGGCTTTGCCGCCAACGCCACCCTGCCCGCTTGGTGGCAAGGCTGGCCAGCCAAAACGCATGTTCGCCGCTGGATCGATGACCTCGGCTTGTCACAGAAGCGGATCATCGAGACAGCCACCGAGACCCGGGCCGATCACCCCAATCCGCCCGATGGGCCGAAAGCGCTCGACCGGTTCATGGAGCGCGCAGCCCAGCGCGATGCGCAAACGGCCATCGCGACCGCAAAGGGCCAAAAGGCCAAACGGCGACGCAAGCGCGAAGACCCTCCCCGGATCAGCGACGACGAGAAGGCGGCGTTTTATGCCAAGCTGGTCAACGCCGATGGCTTTCTGCCGGTCAGCTCGATCAACAATAGCATCCGCGATCTGATGTTAGTGCGCGGCCTCGTCACGCCCGAACGCCTCAAGACGCGAGGGGTGGGGTGAATGGCATGGTGTCACGTCCCCGGCACGGATTGTCCCTCTGCGCGGGCGGCGGAGGCCTTGATCTGGGCCTCATGCTCGCCGAACCCGGCTTCCACACCCGCGCCTTTGTCGAATGGGAGGAATATCCCCGAACTGTGCTCATCGCGGCCCAGCGTGCGGGGTACTTCGCCCCAGCGCCGATCTGGGACGACCTGCGCTGTTTCGATGCTCGCCCCTTCCGCGGTGCCTTCGACACGGTTCTGGCCGGATATCCCTGCCAGCCCTTCAGCGCCGCCGGAAAGCGCGGCGGTGCCGATGATCCCCGGCACCTCTGGCCCGAGGTCGCCCGCGTCATCACCGAGTGCGGCCCCGAATGGGTATTCCTCGAAAACGTCGCCGGGCATGTCACCCTCGGCCTCGAAGCCGTCCTGCGAGAGCTTTGGAGCATGGGCTACACGCCTGCGGCGGGTCTGTTCAGCGCGGCAGAAGTCGGCGCGCCGCACCAGCGGCTGCGCATCTTCATCCTGGCCCACACCGATGAGCCTGCATCCCGGCACGGATCGCTACAACCCGGCGGGCAACAGCGACTTTACCCGCAAGGCGGAAGCACTGGCGCTGGGCATCAGCAAATGGTCGACACCCAAGGCGACAGATGGTGCGAAGGGTGGGCCGGGGCAGAGCTATGGCTCGGGCGGGAGGCCGCCCCTGCCAGCACAGGCGGCCCAATGGCAAACGCCGGTGGCGGACGATCAGGTCGACCGGCTGCGCGGCAAGATCAACAGCCGGGGCGAACCCAAGCTGAGTGCGCAGGCGATCCAGTGGCCGACCCCGGCGGCGCAGAACTGGAAGGGCAGCAGCCCGGCCAGCGTGACGCGGGCGGATGGCAAATCCCGGATGGACATATTGCACTACCGGGCAGAACAGGGCTTCACCCACCCGGACCCGGCGATCACGCCAAATGGGCG
This sequence comes from Paracoccaceae bacterium Fryx2, assembly GCA_032334235.1. Classification (NCBI taxonomy): domain Bacteria; kingdom Pseudomonadati; phylum Pseudomonadota; class Alphaproteobacteria; order Rhodobacterales; family Paracoccaceae; species Paracoccaceae bacterium Fryx2. Next base: position 3,223,885 of record JAVSGI010000005.1, on the reverse strand, counting down.
GCAATCCTCACATCACGCCCCGATCTCGCGCCCGCTCTGGGCTTTGATGATTGCCTCGCATGGGCGCGTCGCTTGTCGGCGGATCCTGAAAGGACGGTCAAGGCGAAGGCTGAACCCGCTCTTCGTCGGATGGCTGATGGGCTGGCCCATCGGGCACGCGCTCTGCGCCTGCTCGGCAACGGAGTTCACCCTCTGGCAGCAGCACATGCGTGGCGCTCTCTCGCGGCTGCGCATGGCCTCGGGCCCGTGGATTTGGCGACCGAACAATGGGCCGGAGAGCCCAGCGCAAATGAGCCTCTTTGAAGGAATGCTGCCATGAGCATGCAGGGACGGATTGGGCGCGCTGGCGGCGCTCCGATGAAACGCGCGCTGGGCATGCAAGCAGCGTTGGAATGGGCGTTTCGCACCGAACAGGCGCAACTCGAACTGCCCCCACCAAAGGATGCAATCGAGGAAGGCTATGGGTTTGGCCTCGAATATATCCTGCTGCAACGCGCAGCGCTGGGCTGCAAAGTGGACGGTGGCCAGCACAAGATGGGCAGCTACACCCATGCCGACGCCGAGGTGATCGCTGCCACCGTGGCAGGGATGCCAGACAGTCTCGGCGGCATCCGCATGGCAATCAGCGTGGCCGAATTGGCGCGCGCGGGGATTACGCCCGATTGGATGCCCGGCGTCGTGCCGCGCTGCGTGCCGATAGAGACCAAGCAAAATCAGCATGGCGAGCGCGCAACAACCATTGTCGTTGGCACCGAACGGGTACTGACACGGGGTAAGTGGCGCACGGTCGAGGTGCTGGCCTGCCCGGTAACCTGGCGGCCGCATCCGGAGCAGATCGCCTCCGCCCGGCGCGGCTATGAGGATTGGTGGCTGGCGCTGGAGTGGGTCCGGGATGGGCTGCAGGCAGGCCGGATGCTGCGTGAGGTAAAAGTGACGGCGGCGATGCCGAAAGTAAGGCCGTGGGCTTGAACCACTGCGATGATCGCCGAAGAAACCAGATCTTGCCAAATGGCATCTATTCTCTATATTAATGTCATAGAGGAAAATGCCATGCAGTTTGCAACGATTCACCCGACGACAGCCCGACCTGACCTTCCCGCCATCACCGACGAGGAGGCAGCAGCCCTTGCGCGCACCACAGTAAACCTGTTTCGCGCATGGCAGCTGAGCGACAACGAGGCCCGGACGCTGCTGGGTGACATGGCGCAGCGCACATGGGCGCGCTGGAAAGAGGGCAACATCGGACGGATCGACCGTGACCTGCGGGCGCGCATGGCAATTCTGATGGGGATCCACAAAGGCCTGCGCTATCTCTTCACCGACCCCGCGCGCGGCTATGACTGGATCCGAAAGCAGAACGCCACCTTCAACGGCAAAAGCGCTCTCGACATCATGATGCGCGGCGAAATTACTGACCTGATTGACCTGCGCAGCTACCTGGACGCCGAGCGCGGTGCATGGTGACAGCGCCCTTACGTCGGGTGGTCTGGCCACGCACCGCCCGGATCATCCGTTTGATCTATCCACCGATCGACCTGTTCGAGGACGTCGCTGACCCCGCCGATTGGGAGGCGTTGGCCTCGGCCGAGGCCAAGTTCAACCCGCGCATCCGCGACAGCATCGGCGATCTGGCAAAGGTGCCTGTGGCCCGTCGCGTCACTGGCCCAGGTGCCAGCTGGGTCATGGCACCTTTCGTTCACTGCTCGCCACTGCGGCCGGGCAGGTTCTCGGACGGGACGTTCGGCCTCTACTATGCGGGCGACAGCACCGAAGTGGCCATCGCCGAAACCATCCACCACCACACGAAAACCATGCTGGCCACGGCCGAAGCCCCCGGTTGGACCTCGCAATTCCGCGAGCTTATCGGATCGGTGGATGCAGACCTCGACGATGTGTTGGGGATAGCCGACCTGCTGCATCCAGACGACTATGCCGCCTCGCAGGTCTTCGGCGCCCAGTGCCGCGCAGCAGGGTCAGATGGAATTACATGGCCCAGCGTCCGTTATCCAGGCGGCAGCTGCATCGCGGCGTTCTGGCCGGATGTGGTGCCTATCCCGACCCAAGGTGGGCACTTCGCCTATCACTGGAACGGCGCAGCAGTCGATTTTATCAAGAAGCTCGACACTGGCGAGGTCATGGAAGTGCGATAACCCCAAGGCAAACCACCTTAATTCGCCCGCATTCAACAACTTTGGGCTGCAATTCGATTGTAAACTCTTTAGCTTACCCGAAACAGCCGCTCCTTCCGAAGGTTCCCTATGTCCGATTCCCTACGTGATCTTGTCCTTTCGCTTATTCCCGAAGATGGCTCTAACATCGGCAACCGCTCCCTGATTGAGCGGCTCCGCGAAGACCAGCCGGATCTGACGGACGAAGACTATCACGCGGTCCGAGATCAGTTGGTCGCCGAGGGAGTCCTAGCCAAAGGGCGCGGTCAGGGTGGTTCGGTCTCGCGGGCAGGTGTTGACGCACCCAAGGCAAAAGAGTCAGCCAAGCCCAAAGCAGCGCCCATCGCATCTGCGGCTGGGTCTGCCGCCTATGCGCATGCCGCTCAAGCTGTTCTGCGCCCGGATGTCGGGGTCGAGGCGCAGTTCTCACATCGCAAGCCGCCGAAGACCTATCGCTACGATTCCAGCCTCGCTCCGGAACTGACTTGGGACGAGAACGGCGAGCGGCCGTTTGCGGAATGGCTGCTGAACCTCGTGGCGGATGCGGCCGAGAAGGGAGAGGCCACGGTTTTTGCCGAGCCGCAGGTCTGGAAGGGGACGGAGGAGCGGTTCACTTCACTGTCACAATGCGCGGCGCGGCTGCGCAGCCTGACGAAGCCATTCCTGAATTGGGCGGGTAAAGCTGAACGGCAGCAGATCAGCGTGCCGACGCTGCCACTGTTCGTGCACGAGCGTCACTCGACGTCAGCGATCCTCGAGACGCTGAAATCGCATAAGGCGCGCGGGCAGACTCTAGACTTGTTCGGTGATGTGGACCTCGACATCGCTGATCGGATGGATGCCTACGAGCACAAGGGCCCCTGGACCAACCGCCTGATCCTTGGCGACTCGCTGCAAGTAATGAACTCGCTCCTCGAGTATGAGGGAATGGGCGGCCAAGTGCAGATGATCTTTTTCGATCCGCCCTATGGTGTGAAGTTCGGCTCGAACTTCCAACCCTTCGTTCGTGATCGAAGCGTTGGCAAGAATCACGGAAAAGACGATTACATGATCCGCGAACCTGAAATGGTGAAAGCGTACCGCGACACGTGGGAGCTTGGATTACACTCGTATTTGGCGTATTTAAGAGACCGTCTGAGCCTTGCAAAGGATATTCTGGCGCCAGGTGGATCAATTTTTGTGCAAATATCCGATGACAACCTGCACCATGTCCGCGAAGTTCTTGATGAAGTCTTTGGTGACACAAACTTCTGTTCGCTGATTCCATTCGCGAAAACTTCCAGCACAGCCACAACACTCCTGAATGAGGAGTTCGACTACCTCTTGTGGTACGCAAAAGACAAAACGATGGTAAAATATAACCAACTCTATAGCGAAAAGAAACTCGGCACATTCAAAAGCTACAAATACGCTGTAAAAGGCGAGGCCGAGCAAATACGGACACTTACAAAAGAAGAAAAAGAAGGAACTGTGCCCATTCCAGAGGGCTGGCGGGTAGCGCAGCTGAGTTTCGCTGTCTCTCAAGATGCAGGGTCGGCGGAGGAAAGATTCTATACGTTCAAAGGGCAGAGATATGACTGCGGCGCGAACCGGCATTGGAAAACAAGTCACACTGGCTTGGATCGCTTAGCGAAAGCAAACCGACTGATTGGCGTAGCAAGTCAGCTCAACTACATCCGATATCTGGATGATTTTCCTGCCACCCCATTGACCAACCTTTGGGCCGACACTGGTAGTGCAGGGTATAGCAGCTCAGACCCCAAAGTGTACGTTGTCCAAACAGATACGGCGGTTGTACAGCGATGCTTGTTAATGACGACGGACCCAGGAGACCTTGTCCTTGATATAACTTGCGGCTCTGGGACGACGGCAGTCGTTGCAGAACAGTGGGGGCGACGGTGGATAACGACTGACACCTCTCGTGTTCCTATGGCTCTCGCGCGACAGCGACTTCTGACAAGCACTTTTCCTTGGTACAAGCTGAAGGAGCCGTCGAAGGGTCCTGCCGGAGGCTTCGTATACGAGCGCAAGAAGAACAGGAACGTAGAAGAAGTAGGCGGCCTCATTCCACGAATTACGCTGCAATCGATCGCGCGAGATGAAGATCCCAAGACCGAAATCATAGTTGACAGGGCTGAGGTAAACAAAAAGGTCACCCGCGTTTGCGGCCCCTTCACCGTAGAAGCGACGATCCAGGCCGCTATGACGATGGAGCGGGATTCCGAGGGCGCATCCACGCAGCCGCAATCCTCTAGCCCGCGTGCCTATCTGGACCGGATGACCGAGGTCCTGCGGCAGAGCAAGTCACTCAGCCTACCAGGCAATGTGACGCTGCAACTCGACAACGTCCGACCACTGGCTGACCGCGAGTATCTTCACGCCGAAGCCGTGGCGAGAAATGGCACCGAAAAGACCATCGCCATCGCCTTCGGCCCCGAGGACGGCGCCATCGGCTCGGACTACGTGTTCAACGCGGCCATGGAGGCGATGCAGCAGGGTTTTGGCCAGTTGTTCCTGTTCGGCTTCGCCATACAGGCCAAGGCACGCGAAATGCTGCCAAAGATGAAGATTGCGACCACCTACATTGCGGTAACACCGGATGTGGTAATGTCGGACCTGCTGAAGACGTCGAAGAACAGCGAGATCTTCTCGATCACCGGCCTTCCAGATATTCGGCTGGAAAAGGCAGGCGAGCGAACGGACGGCACGCCCCTTTATCGGGTCGTTCTGCGCGGGCTCGACATCTTCCTGCCGCATCTGATGGAAACGGACCATATCGACGCCGAAAACCTGCCCTGCTGGATGCTCGACACAGATCACAACGGAATGGCATTCTATGCCAGCCAGGTGTTCTTCCCTAGAACCAGCGCCTGGGACAACCTGCAGAAATCGCTGAAGGGTGAGTTCGAGGACAGTGTCTGGTTGCACCTCGCGGGGACGGTCAGCGAACCCTTCACGCTGGGCGACAAGAAGCGGATCGCCGTGAAAGTGGTTGATGAACGCGGCAACGAGCTGATGGCGACCCGCGGCGAAGAGGATGCCGTCTGATGATCGCCGCAGTAGAACAAGACGCACCGCAGCCGATCCCCGAGGATCAACCGGTCATCATCAACTCGCCGTTTCGTGAGCCGCAAGTTCACTGGAAGATCGCGAAGGCCAAGCCGCCCATCAAGGCAGAAGGCCGTCGGCGGGCAAGTTACTTCTACCGGGTGCCAGAACACTCCGGCCGGGGCCGCCCTGACCGCAGTCAAGCGGAACTGTTCGAAAGCCAGGCAGGCGAAGAGGTCGAGCTCGAGATCGTCAACGCGATCCGCAGCCGCGTGAAGGATTGGCGGTCAGGCATTCACAGCGGTGGCGTGGCCTATGACGGCGCCTCCCCCGTAACTCTGGAGCTCCTGGAACTCTGGCGCAGCGATCAGCGCATGCAAAGGCTGTTCTTCGCACAGATCGAAGCGGCCGAAACGCTCATCTTTCTCGTTGAGGCCAAGGACGCTTACCGCAAAGGCGTTCCCGAAGTCCCCCGCGACGAACCCGGGCTTGAAGCCAAGGCGGCTGGTATTCGTGCCTTCATCCGCTACGCGTGTAAGATGGCGACAGGCAGCGGCAAGACGACCGTAATGGGCATGCTGGCCGCCTGGTCGATCCTGAACCGCGTTGCCTCTCCGCGCGACGACCGGTTTTCGGACACTATCTTGATCGTCTGCCCGAACGTGACGATCCGCGAGCGGTTGCAGGAACTTGACCCGGCGCTGGGAGACATCAGCCTCTATCGAACCCGGCAGCTCGTCCCACCTCATCGTATGGAAGAACTTCGCCGCGGTGAAGTCATGATCGCCAACTGGCATCGTCTGGCGAAAAAGGAAACGAACACCGTCAACGGCGATAGCGCCAAGGTCGTGAAAACCGGCGAACCGACCGAGATCGTCAAGAACGCAGGCAAGGCCAACGAGAGCGTCGAGACGAAGTACTTCGAGTCCGATCAGGCATGGTTTAAGCGCATAAAGCGAGAATTGGGCAGCGGCAAAGGGCGGAGCTCCCATTGGCTTATATTTAACGACGAGGCACACCACGCCTATCGCCGAGGTGATGCGTCGACAGAAGAAAACTTGGACGAGGACAAGGATCTCGCCAGAAAGAACGCCCGTGAGGCGACCATCTGGGTTGAGGCGCTGGACAGGATCAACAAGCTTGCTGGCGGTGGCCGCAGGCGCGGGATAAACCTGTGCGTCGACCTATCTGCAACTCCCTTCTACATCCAAGGATCGGGCAACGAGGTCGGCAAACCATTCCCTTGGATCGTTTCAGACTTCAGTCTTCTCGACGCCATTGAATCAGGTCTGGTGAAAATCCCGCAACTGCCTGCCCGAGATGTATCGGGGGCAGAAGAGGCGGCGTACTTCAACATCTGGCGGTGGGTTCAGGCCAAAGCCAAAGAAGATGGCCTTGGAACCAACATCACGCCTGAAATCGTGATGAACTACGCGTCAGCGCCGATCAACTTGCTGGCACAAGAATGGTACCAGCGGTTCTCGGAATGGGAGCAACTGTCAAAGCAACAGCAGAAGCACCCAGTACCACCTGTGTTCATCGTGGTCTGCCGCGACACAGCGGTTGCAAAGGAGGTCCACGGTTGGTTGGCGAATGGCAAGGACAGCTATGGCGTTGCGCCTAGCTGGTTCCGGAACGCGCCTGGACAGGAAGTGACCGTCCGCATCGACTCGAAGGTGATGGAGGACATTGAGGAAGGTGGCTCGAAGGATGAGACAAAGCGCCTTCGGTTCATCCTCGACACTGTGGGCAAAGCTACTTGGCCTGGTGGCAGGATCCCCGAAGATTGGTCGGAACTCGTTCGCAAGCACAATGACAAAGTTGCAAGCGATGACAACGACGGTTCTCTCAAGTGGATCGACGAGCGCATTCCGCCAGGTCGCGATGTACGATGCATAGTCTCCGTCGCCATGCTGGCCGAAGGATGGGATGCAAACACCGTGACGCACATCGTAGGCCTGCGGCCATTCGGGTCACAGCTCCTGTGTGAACAGGTGGTCGGTAGAGCGCTGCGCCGCAAAAGCTATGCGTTGAATGAAGAAACCCAGATGTTTGCCGAGGAGACGGCTAAGGTCTTTGGGGTGCCGTTCGAGTTGATCCCCTTCAAGGTCAAACCGGTTGGTCCGCAGCCACCTCAGCCCGATCCGAACCACATTTTTTCCGTCCCCGAGAAAGCTGACTACGAGATCAACTTTCCGGTTGTGACTGGCTACCACCAAACGGGACATTTCGATGTTCACGTCGACTGGTCCAAGGTGTCCAAGGTCACCATCGATCCGCTGAGGATCCCGCAGATGGTAGAACTCACGCCGCTGACCTCTCCGGATGGCTCACTGGCAGTTTTCGGGCCAGGCGAGCGACCAGTCCTGTCGTTGAAAGACTGGCGGGCGAGATTTCGCGATCAACAAGTCGCATTCAGGCTGGCTCGGGAGGTCTGCGCTCGATGGCAAGCAGACAATGGTGCTGAAGCTGTCCCAGTACAGCAGCTTTTCCCACAGGTTGCTTTTGCATCAAAGCGGTTCCTGGACGAGAAGCTTGATCTCAAGGGTGACAGCTTGCCAAGGGATGTGCTGTTGGTCGGCGAGTACATGCAAGCCGCGATCAGCTCCTTGCTCGAAGCGATTAAGAAAGGTTCGAAGACAGGAGAGCGTGAGGTTGCCGTCATTCCCATCGGTGCTTCGGGGCGCGGAAGCACAATGAACGTCGATTTTCACACAACCAAGCCAATATATGCGGTCAATCGGTGCCACCTAAACGCGATGGTCGCCGACACGGAAAAATGGGAGCAGAGTGCCGCTTTTCTTCTGGATAGCCACCCTGGCGTGAGACGTTGGGTCAAGAACGATAGGCTTGGGTTCGCTGTTCCTTACCGTCACCGTGGTGTTGTCTCACGATACATCCCCGACTTCATTGTCGTTACCGACAAAGACCTGAATGTGATCATTGAGATCAAGGGCCGCGTCAATGACGATGCCGATGCAAAGGCAAAGGCTGCAGAGCGCTGGGTCGAAGCGGTAAACCACACAGGCGGACACGGGATTTGGCACTATGTATTGGTGGATGATCCTGGCAGGGTAGGACTGGCGATAAATGGCCTTACGAACCAGCCGTGGGACTTGGAACAGCAGAGTGCCACCTTGCCATTGTTTAATGGCGGTCAACTCCCACACGAACTCAGGGATACACTGCTCCGTCACTTTGAGGGCACGCCGAACATGGTGAAGATCGGCCAGAAATTGTTTGAAAGAGCTAGGCGCGAAAACCGAAATTTTGTTCAGCTCGAGCACATCGAGGCTGCCGCACACGATGCATCATCCGAAACAATTCAAGGCCTTTCTGTAGTTTCAGCATTGACAGACTATGAGCGTCCACTTTTGAAAATGAGGTTCTTCCCGAGTTCCACCTCAACAGAAACTGGTGACCTCGCCGAGACATTCAAAATGATGGCCGCGTGGAAGCAAGGAAGAATCACAGAATTAGAATGGCGCAACTGGGCCAATAGCATCGAAATCAGGTGGGAATTCACGGAAGGGCTTGTACTTTGACTGTGAATCCAAATTCAGTTCTGGCTCTTGCGGAACTCTTAATGAAGAAATCTCCAGACTACGTCGATCTCATCTGCGCCAGCACTGAGGACGAGTTCGACAAAGCCTTTGACGCATTCATCGAAAAGGCGGTCGAGCATTTAGAAGTGAACAAAAAAAACTTTGCCCTTTTGAAAGAGGAAGGTTTGTCGAGCGCATTTATTGGCCCACTTAAACTACCTGGCGTTACCGTGCTTCAAGAGGCAAACTCGAATGGCCATGTAGACATCACTGTCTCTTTGGACCACTGCACACCCATTAGAAAGAAGCTATTTGAAGCAAAAGTCTATGACGGACCTAGTTATCATGTCAGCGGCCTGTCGCAGCTTCTTGGCCGGTACACAACCGGAAGGGAAGGAAGAGGAATCGTAATTTCTTATGTTCGGAAAAAAAACATCGCGCAGCTCGTAGAATCGGTAAGGGAGATGATGGACGCGGATTTACCCTGCTTCCAAGAAGGGCCAACGTCAGACCACACGCTTAAGTGGTCCTTCTTGTCACGCCATGCCCATTCCTGCGGAGAGACGCTCGCGGTTGCTCACGTTAGCTGCAATTTGTTTCTTGAAGGTACCGACCAATAGGTGTCCACGTGATCTTGATCCGCGCTGCAGCATTCGGCAACAAGTCTGCGGGCGCAGCCGCCAATTGGTATTGATTGCATGCTTCCCCCTCGGCATGGTTCCTCCCCGGCCCCAAACGTATGCGGGGGGGCGCAGCGCGCCATTTGGCTAGCGCGCGGCATTTTCACCGGGGAAGCCAGGCGGAATCCACCTGCTGCTTGATCTTGAAAAGTGACTCATTATCAAAGGCTTGCTGAATCACGATCTTGCCGTGCTGGATTTTTTGCCAAATCCACCAAATCCAGTTTGTGGAAGCCACCGCGCCAGAAGCCAGCCAGCGGAAGTCACCTCCCGGAAGCCCATGAATCCAAACCAATTTTCCATTTGACAAAGCTGCCCCCCTTGACCTACCTATTGATAGTCGAGAATGGCGCCCGGAGGATAACCCTCGCGGGCGCTTTCGTTTTCCCCCACATCGCGGACCCCGATTCTGCCGCTGGCCGTCCTGGCCACGCGTATCGGCACGTCCGCCCGACCCCAAATGAGAACCGCCCATGGACCTGGTCTTTGCACCGAGCCAGATTGAGACTTGGCCGATTGACCGGCTGCGGCCCTATGCCCGCAATGCCAAGATCCACGGCACCGATCAGGTCGCCAAGATCGCGGCCAGCATGGCCAAGTTCGGCTGGACCGTGCCCTGCATGGTGGCCGACGATGGCGAACTGATCGCCGGGCACGGCCGGGTGCTGGCGGCCATCATGCTGGGGCTGAAGGATGTGCCGGTGATCCGGCTCAGCCACCTCGACGAGGATGATCGCCGGGCTTACCGGATCGCCGACAACAAACTTCTGTGGTTGCCGCCCATGGTGCAAGAGCTTTCTTCCCTTTTGCGCATGTGATCGATTGCGAACTTCTGTCAGGCCTTTCGATGCAGCCATGTCAGAAGCTGCTGGCCGGTATGGTGATCCGCGGATCGGGTCCAAATCTGACTGCCGGGCTTTATCGCCCCCAATTTGTTCCTGGTTTTCCCGATCCAGATCTGTTCGATCATTTTGCCCATTCGGGTCGTCGCTCTCTCACACCTCCTGTACCGGCGTCACGCCGACGGGGTTTCTGCCCCCATCATGCAGCGCCAGCCGGTACCGGATCCTTGTAATCTTCCTGTTTCGTCAGCATGGCCCAGATCATGCGCGCCATCTTGTTGGCCAGCGCGATGGCCACCAGCATCTTCGGCTTGCGCGCCCGCAGCCGGTCGAGCCACGACCCCTCGCGAATGGATCTTGCCCCCATCCAGTTCAGCCGCGACATCGCGCCGATGATCAGCAGACGCCGGATGTCAGACTGCCCGGCCTTGGAAATACGCCCAAGCCGCTCTTTGCCCCCCGATGACATCTGCCTTGGCACTAGACCAAGCCAGGCGGCGAAGTCGCGACCGCATTTGAACGTCGCCATCGCAGGCGCAAAAGCCTCAACCGCCAGCGCGGTCATCGGCCCGACGCCCGGCATTGTTTGCAGCCTGCGCGCAGTCGGGGTCAGCGCCGCCTGCGCCGCGATCTTGCGGGTCTTGGCCTCAATGCGTACGGTTTTCTCAGCAATCTGTTCGAGCAGGTCGCGCGCCTCTTCTCGCGCCAGATCTGGCAGATCGCAAGTTTCGGCCTCGATGATTTCGACAATGCGTTTAAGATGCACCGATCCCTGCGGCACCGCATGGCCGTATTCGTAGAGCACCGCGCGCAGTGCATTCGAAAGCTCGGTGCGCTGATGCACCAGCCGTTCGCGGGCCCGAAACAGTACCGCCCGCGCCTGCTGCTCTTCAGTCTTCGGCGGCACAAAGCGCATTTCGGGGCGCTGCGCTGCGACGACGATCGCTTCGGCATCAGCAGCATCGTTTTTCTGGCGTTTAACAAAGGGCTTCACATATTGTGGCGCGATCAGCTTGACCTCATGGCCTGCCTTCGAAAGCTCTCGCGCCCAATAGCTGGCGCTGCCGCAGGCTTCCAAAACAACCACCGCCGCCGGATGGTCTGCCATAAACGCCATGAACTGCGGGCGCGTCAGCTTCTTGCGAAACTTGACCTCGCCCGTCATTGATGCCCCGTGAAGCTGGAAAACATTTTTTGCCAGATCCACCCCGATCATTGTATCTTTCATCTCGCCGTCCTCTTCGCTTTGTGGTTCTCAGACCAACATCCTGGCACATTACGATGCCGTTTGGGGAGGGCGGCAACCACCCCATCTGACCGAGCTGGGCGAATGGGATGATCCGATACTGCGCGACGAGATCTCGCTGCTTCTGGCCGTCAATTACGACCTCGGGCTTCTGGGGATCGTCGACGAGGATCTGGAAGCCCTGCTGCGCGCCCCGGATCAGCAAGATGGTGGTGCGGTCGAGGGCGAGGATGATATTCCTGATGCGCCGGTCACGCCGGTGTCGGTCGCGGGCGATCTCTGGCAGCTGGGCAAGCACCGGCTGATCTGCGGCGACAGCACATCGGCGGATGTGGTCGGGCGGCTCTTGGGCGATGTGAAGCCGATGCTGATGGTGACAGACCCGCCCTATGGCGTGGAATATGACCCAAGCTGGCGCAACCAGGTGGGTGCCGCCAAGACCAAACGCATAGGCCGCGTGCTGAACGACGACCGGGCCGATTGGCGTGAGGCTTGGGCGCTGTTTCCCGGCGACGTCGCCTATGTCTGGCACGGCGCGCTGCATGCGGCAGAGGTGGCCGAGAGCCTGGTGGCGGCGGGCTTCAACGTGCGGTCGCAGATCATCTGGGCCAAGGACAGCCTCGTTTTCAGCCGTGGCGACTATCACTGGCAACATGAACCCTGCTGGTATGCCGTCAAGAAGACCGGCAAGGGCCACTGGGCGGGTGATCGCAAGCAGACCACGCTGTGGCGCATTTCCGGCAAGGATCAGGATGCTACCACCATCCACAGTACCCAGAAGCCGGTCGAATGCATGCGCCGCCCGATGCTGAACAATTCCAGCCCCGGTCAGGCGGTGTTTGAACCCTTCATGGGATCCGGCACCACGCTGATCGCGGCGGAAACCACGGGCCGCGTCTGCTTCGGGATCGAGTTGAACCCGGTTTACGTCGATGTCGCCGTCGAACGCTGGCAACAGTTCACCGGCGAGGCGGTCCTGTTGGAGAGCAGTGGGCAGAGCTTCGATGCGCTGAAATCCGGCGCCGCCGTGCCGACTAAGGGAGAAACGGTTGCATAGTCCACGCTATACTATTTACACACCACGGTACTGTCTTGCTGTTACGACTTCTAGCAATGGAGCGATTTGTGATCCGAGAGCGGCCTAAGTTCAGACAGATATTAATCGGAAGTACTGCGACATTGACCCTGGCGCTCATCATTGCTGTACTGACCTTGGCCCCGATGCCGTCTGGGGGTCCAGCAGGATCGGACAAAATTTACCATATTCTGGCCTTTGCCAGCCTGGCGTTTCCACTGTCGCTTGTGCGACCGCGACTTGTGATTTGGGTGGCACTGGCCGTCATCGCCTATGGGGGCAGCATTGAGTTGGTGCAGCCCTTTTTCGGACGTCAGGCCGAATGGGCAGACCTCGTAGCAGATGCCTTCGGTGCTGTCTTGGGTGCAGGGGCCGGATATGTTCTATCAGGCCGCCTTCTTTCCTTGTCAAAAGGCTGCAGCATGTAAACGCAAAGCTGAAATGTCACCGATTGCGCAAAGTAGAAATGTCACCTTGGGCGCTGATGGTAGCGCAGCCTGACAGGGCGTAGACCTCAAATATCGGAGCCTTGGCTGGCTGCGCGTGCCTCTCGTTCTGCGCGCTTGCGGGCGTAGTATGGCTCCATCTTAGACGGGCCTCCAGGTGGGCGTCGCCCCGTCTTCACGTAACCATTCTTAGCGCTTACTGGTTTGATCATCACCTTTGGCGGGGCTTTGTCCTGTTCGGTTTTGATATGTTCAAGAACAGCGCTGAGCCGCTTGTTCTCTGTGATAGCTGCGTGTGTGATCCGGCGTTCAAGGTTTAGGATCGTATGGGGCAGGACAACGCCGTTGGCACGCACCTGAATACGCCCACTGCCATACTCATAGACGTCAACGTATTTGCCAACGAGGCCGCGCGTCAGCTCATTGATCTCCAACTTAATGCGTTTGCGGTCGTACTTCAGCATCAGATCTTTGGTCACATGACGTTGGTCACGCAAACAGAAGACCTCGCTCAGTCGATCCGGTTCGATGTTCAGCGCGCGATGCAGGTCGTTTGACTTGGCAGGGGCCTTTGCAAACTTAGCGTTGAAGCGCTCCGTGAACCCCGGCAGGAATGCGTTGCCTTCATCCATGTTTGAGATGCCTGCAAGGCGCAGCTCTTTCACTAGCCGGTCCTGCAATGTGCGGTTTGCCCGTTCGACGCGACCTTTGGCCTGAGAGCTGTTTGCGCATAGAATCTCGATGTTTAGCTCGGCTAATGCACGCCCAAACTGGGTCATACCGGTCATGTGTTGGTTGGGTTTTGAGACGCGGAACACCGTGTGTTTGTCACTGTAAAACGCAACGGGGCGACCGTGTTTAAGCAGGTAGCTCTCCAGCGCGGTGAAGTAGCTGAACGTGCTTTCCGATTGAACAAACCGCAGCTCCATCAACATGCTGGTCGCGTCATCAATGAAGACAAGCAGAGTGCAAGGACTGGCCCGATCCTCGAACCAGCGATGATCAGAACCGTCGATTTGAACCAGCTCGCCAAAGCATTCCCGTCGTGATCTGGGCTGATGGAATGTCCGCCGTTGTTTGCGCGACAGCCATAAACCATCGTCGGTCATCCACTTGCGCAGCGTCTCGCGAGAGACCTTGAATCCGTGGTGATCCGCCAACATCTCAGTGGCCAATGTCGGCCCAAAATCTGCGTAGTTCTCTTTGACCAGAGCCACAGCATAGTCACGCTTCGCCTGATGGATCTTGTTGTTCGGAGCTTTGCCGCGGGCTTTGTGGCGGATCGCAGGCGCGCCTTCGGTTCGGTATCGCTTCAGCAACCGAAACAATTGCCGCTTCGTGACATCCAACATGTTCGCGCCGTTCTGAACGCTCAAACGCCCGTCATCGACCTGCGCCAACACCTCAATGCGATTTAACTCGCGCTCGCTCATCATCACCCATCCCATGTCCGATCTCCCGTTGCTCGTTTGAACAAGAGAGTGACATTCCTGAATTGCACAGGGGTGACATTATCGCTTTGCGGCTACACAGCACCTGACGCATAATTTGCCAATCGGTAAACGCGCCCGCGCCGATCATCTTTTGAGGATGCAATGACCAGCCCCAGTCTCTTCTTCAGGGTACCGGAGATCGCTCCCCTGACAGTGTGACCCATCCACTGAGTAACGACTGAGAGTTCTTCGACGGTAGCGCCTTCCGGGCGGGACAGCATGTCGATCATTGCGGCATGCTTGGTACCGGTGCGCGGTGTGCGCGCCTTTGGCCCGGGCGTGTCGGTCGCTACGGGACCGGAACCCCAAGGCTCGATCCCGATGACCTTGAGGCCTGCTGCGGTTGCGATCAACGTGGTGCCCTGGCCATCGCCGGTCTCGCGCCAAAGCGGTTCACACTGGCGCAGGTTGGCGTCGACCTCTTGCAGCCAACCGTGTGCGATCATCTTGGTGACAGCCATCTTCGCCGCCGCACCATGAAGCCCTTTGGGCAGCGGCAGAGCGATGTTGTCGGGGCGCTGGGCCCCGGCGCTGAGGATAATAGTTTGGGTGTCGGTGAGTTTTGTCAAAGCGGGGTCCTGTTTGATTTGGTGGCGCTGGGTGGGATCAAGCGACATGTTCGCCCTCCTTGAAGGCGCGGTCAGTAATCCGGCGCAGCAGGCTGGCGTAGTGGTTTAGGGTCCCGACATCGCCCCAGTTAATCTCGTCGGCGTGGGTGTTGAAATGGCCGTCACTCAGGGCCTGCAGCCGCTCCAGCATTGCGTCGATCTGGAGCTTGGTTGTCATGAAAGCGTCTAAGGCTTTGGAATTGTCGGTGGCACGGCGGGTGGTCATGGCGGGCTCCTTGGGGTGAATTACATCGTTTCCTGTGACAACCATCGCTCTGGAGCTGAGATTGTCGTAGGTAAATCAAAGCAATCTTATGGCTTTATAATTGTCGATCCTGAGGGGTCAGATTGACCCACGCCCCACCTTGCCAAACATAGAGGTGGGACATCTCGCAGGTGGGTCGATCGAGACTGCGCGGCGCGCGCGGCGGATCAAAACAATTCAGCGCGTCCGGTTTGACTTGCCGGATTTCTTGAGCGGCGAGGATGTCATTGGACGTCCAATGCGCGAGGGCTGGCAGCATGTGCGAGGGATAGCCATCGTAATGGACATAGATATGCGCCCATGCGTCGGGCCCGGTCTGAATGGCAATTTGCGCGCGGGTGCTCATGGTTGGCCTTCCTCAGATCAGCTGCAAGCTGGCCAGCACTGTGCTGGCAGCTGCAAGCTGGGTGGTCGGCAGCTCAATCTTGAGATGGTAAATAACGTCTGAGGCCTCAGCGTTGATCCCGCTCTCGCGCAACGCGGCTTCAATGGCCTCGGCGACAGCGTTTGGGCGCGAGCGGTCGAACTGGTCTGGCAGAACAGCGTGATCGATGCGGATGGTGGTGGTGGCGGTCATAATATTGCTCTTTCAGGGTTGGGTTGGGTTGGGGTGTGGCGGCGGTGCGCAATGCATCCGTTTCTTGAAACCATGCATCGCTCTATCGCGGAGTGTAATCAACTCAAATAATTACTTTTTCTCGTTTATATACAATATGTTGAGGATCATCAAAGCGCCATGGAAGGTATGTCTGAACGCGCCTATGCCGACCATTCCAAGCTCTCGCGCGGAGCCGTGCAAAAAGCACGTAAAACCGGACGGTTGGTTCTGTTTGCAGACGGGTCGATCAATGCTGCCGCTTCAAATGCGCGGCGCGGGGCTATGACCGATCCCGACCAACAGATGCGCGCACGGGGTGGATTTGGTGGGGCTGGTGGAAGCAACGCAGATACCGGCAGCATCTCTGGTCCGGGCGACAGCACGTCCTATCTGAAAGCCCGCACGGCGCTGACGGTCTACCAAGCGCAGGAACGCCAGCTGTCACTGCAAAAGAAAAAGGGAACTCTGGTCGATCGCGCCCGGGCAGAGGCGCTGGTGTTTCGCCTGGCCCGTCAAGAGCGGGATGTCTGGGTCACCTGGCCCACCCGCGTGGCAGCCCTGATGGCCGCACAATTATCCGCAGAGATGGAGAAGGCGCAGGGCACACCCGTGACGATCGAAACTGCGATCCTGCAAAGGGTGCTGGAAACCCATGTCCGAGAGCAGCTTACCGCCCTCGCAGACCTCAGGGTCTCGCTTGCATGAGGGTGATCATGATCACAGCCTGAACGACGGCGATCTAACCGAGGGGCTCGACCTCGGCTTTGATGGCGCTGAGGATATCCTGCGCATCTGGCGTCAGGGGATGCGGCCCGATCCAGACCTGACGGTATCGGAATGGGCCGATGCGCATCGCAAACTATCGTCCCGCGCCTCCGCAGAACCCGGGCAATACCGCACGGCGCGCACGCCCTATCTGCGCGAGATCATGGACGCGCTGTCGCCGTGCCACCCGGCGCAGCGGATCAGCTTCATGAAAGCCGCTCAGGTTGGGGCCACAGAAGCAGGCAACAACTGGATCGGCTTTGTCATTCACCACGCGCCCGGGCCAATGCTCGCCGTGCTACCCACTCTGGAGATGGCAAAACGCACCTCGCGGGGTCGGATTGATCCGCTGATCGAGGACAGCCCGGCGCTGCGGGAAAAGGTGAGCCCGGCCCGCTCGCGGGACGCGGGCAATTCGATGCTGTCAAAGGAATTCCCTGGCGGTATTCTGGTGTTGACCGGGGCAAACTCGGCCACTGGCCTGCGCTCAATGCCCGCGCGGTATGTGTTTTTGGATGAGGTTGACGCCTATCCGGCCTCCGCAGACGAGGAAGGCGATCCGGTCACGCTGGCCGAGGCTCGAACGACGACCTTTGCGCATCGCCGCAAGGTGTTCATGGTCTCGACCCCGACGATCCGGGGGCTGTCGCGTATCGAGCGGGAATTTGAGGCCTCTGTTCGGCGGCGTTATTTTGTGCCCTGCCCGCATTGCGACCATCGGCAATGGCTGCAGTTCGAGCGGCTGCGCTGGGACAAGGGGCAGCCAGAAACGGCCATGTATCATTGCGCAGGCTGCGAGAAGCCCATCGCCGAGCATCACAAGACCGAACTGCTCGCACGCGGTGAGTGGCGCGCCACCGCTGTGTCAGCCAACCCGAACGCGATCGGGTTCCACCTCTCGGCGCTTTATTCGCCGATTGGCTGGAAAAGCTGGGAACAGATCGCCCGTGACTGGCTGGCGGCCCAAGGATCCGACGAGATGCTGCGCGCGGCGCGCAACACCCTGCTGGGTGAAACATGGGTCGAGAGTGGCGACGCACCGGAATGGCAGCGCCTCGCAGATCGGCGCGAGACGTTCGTGGCCCAGATCCCAGCGCGGGGACTGTTTCTGACCGCTGGGGCGGACGTGCAGAAGGATCGCATCGAGGTCGATGTTTGGGCCTGGGGCCGTGGCCTGGAAAGTTGGCTTGTCGATCACGTCGTGATCTCTGGCGGGCCAGATGATCCCGCGTGCTGGGACAAACTGACGGCACTTTTGGGCAAAACTTGGGTGCATGAACACGGTGCGGTCATGCCCCTGGCAAAGCTGGCAATCGACACCGGGTATGAAACGGCAGCCGTCTACGCTTGGGCCCGCATCCAAGGCATCGCACAGGTGGCTCCTGTCAAAGGCATGGAAGGCTTCAACCGCACAACGCCGGTCTCAGGGCCGACCTTCGTTGATGCGACCGTGAATGGACGAAAGCTCAAGCGCGGCGCACGGCTCTGGACGGTGGCCACGGCGACCTTCAAGGCGGAGACCTATCGCTATCTCCGGCTGGAGCGGCCCAATGATGAAGACCGCGCCAGTGGCGTGTCAAATCCAGCGGGCACGATCCACCTGCCGGACTGGGCTGACAGCGAATGGCTAAAGCAGCTGGTGGCCGAGCAGCTCGTCACGATCCGTAACAAGCGGGGCTACGCGCGCCAGGAATGGCAAAAGATGCGCGAACGCA
The DNA here is from genome assembly GCA_032334235.1 of Paracoccaceae bacterium Fryx2. Taxonomy (NCBI): domain Bacteria; kingdom Pseudomonadati; phylum Pseudomonadota; class Alphaproteobacteria; order Rhodobacterales; family Paracoccaceae; species Paracoccaceae bacterium Fryx2. The sequence goes on along the minus strand of JAVSGI010000005.1, from coordinate 3,205,391 downwards.
ATGAGGCGCTGGACGCCCGGGTGTACGCCCGGGCCGCTGTCTGGATCCTCGGTGCTGACCGCTTCGATGAACGGATGTGGCGGCAGCTCGAGAAACAGGCCGGGGTTGAGACGATCACGGCGGCCGCCAAAGCCGACACTGACACACCGTCCGAGCCTCAAGCCGGAAGGATTGCCGCCCCCCGCAAGCGCGGTTGGCGGGTAAGCACGCCAAAATACATGGAATGACCTATGACCCTCGATGATCTCAAATCCCGCCACAGCGCGTTGCTGGCGGCGCGGTACAGCGGCACGCGCTCTGTGAGCTATGATGGCAAGACCCTGACCTATGGCACCGACGCTGAATTGGCGGCCGCTGTCTTCGATATCGAACGGCGCATCGCAAAGGCCGAGCGCGGCGCTGGGCGCATCTCTCGCCCCCATGCCGTAAAGGACCTGTGATGAACTGGCGGCAGCGTCTCGGGGCCTTTGTCGGTGGCTTTGATGCAGGCCAGCATCACCGCCGTCTGCGCGGATTCCAGGCGACGCGCGCGCATGTGAATGCGCTGATCGCGGCGTCAGGGCCCGATATCACTGCACGCGCCCGCTGGTTGGTGCGCAACAACGGCTATGCGGCCAATGCTGTTGAAAGCTGGGCTGCAAATACCGTGGGCGATGGGATCAAACCGATCTCGCAGATTGCAGACGCAGCGCACAAGGAAGAGCTGCAGCGCCTTTGGTTGGCCTGGACGGATGAGGCTGACAGCGAAGGTCTGACCGATTTCTACGGGCTCCAGCGCCGCGCGGCGCGAGAGGTCTTCCTTGCGGGCGAGGTGTTCTTTCGCTTTCGCCCACGGCGCGCGGGCGACGGCCTGAGCGTGCCCGTCCAGCTGCAGATGCTGCCCGCCGAAATGCTACCATTGGAACTGACCAGCGTTTCCGCTGCTGGCAATGCCATCCGCCAAGGCATCGAGTTCGACCGGATCGGGCGGCGCGTGGCCTACCATTTCTTTCGCCGCCACCCGGGCGACAGCACCGATCCGGGGCTTGCAGGGGAAATCGTGCGGGTGCCTGCCTCTGAGGTGATCCATGTGATTGACCCGGTCGAAGGCGGCCAGCTGCGCGGGGTCTCAAAGCTGGCACCCGCCATCGTGAAATTGTTTCTGCTCGACCAGTATGACGATGCCGAGCTGGACCGCAAAAAGGTGGCGGCGATGTATGCGATGTTCGTCACCTCGCCCGCGCCAGAAAACCCCCTGCTGCCGTCCGAGGATGACGACATGCTGGGCGGGTTTGAGATCAGCCCCGGCCAGGTCGTGCGTTTGGATCCAGGCGAAGATGTGACCGTGGGCCAGCCTGCAGATTCAGGGGCAACCTACGAGCCGTTCCAATACCGCACGCTGCTGCAGGTCGCCTCGGCGCTGGGCATTCCTTATCCTTATCTGACCAATGACATGGTGAAGGGGAACTTCTCGAACTCGCGCTTGGCGCTGATAGAATTTAGACGCCGCGTCTCGGCCTGGCAGCACTCGGTGATGGTCTATCAGCTGTGCCGACCGATTTATGCGCGCTGGATGGATGCCGCCGTAATGTCCGGCGCACTGGACCTTCCCGGCTATGAGGCCGACCGGTCACGCCTGCTGGCGGCCAACTGGCTACCCACCAAGTGGGATTGGGTCGATCCCCTGAAGGATGCCAATGCCGAGATTGCTCAGATCGAGGCAGGCCTCAAATCGCGTAGCCAAGCCATCGCTGAGCGTGGCTACGACGCAGAACAGGTCGACCGCGAAATCGCGGCTGAGCGCGCACGCGAGCGATTACTCGGCCTCGACTTTCGCCGCCCCGGCTCGCCCGCACAAGGTGTACAGGCTTTGACGGGCCCGGATGGGGACGAAGACGACGACACCGACCAGACAGATGAAACCGATGACGCGGGCCGCCCGCGCAACCCTGAGGACCAGACCTGATGTTCCACGCCCGCATTGCTGCGCGCGCCTTCAATACGCCGCTGCTGGTTGAGCCCTCCAAAGCCATGGCGTTTTTGTCCGGTCTTGGGCCACGCATCCTTGGGCGCCAAGTCGAAACGCTGGATCAAGGCTTCGCGTTGGAAAGCACCCCCATGCCAACAGCGCGCGCCAGTATTCTGGCGGGTGGCCTTGCCGAGGGCTTTGGCCAGCATAGTGACGCCCTGTACCCAGTCGTTGATGGCATCGCCGTGATCGAGATCTCCGGCGTGCTGATCCACCGCGGGGGCTGGATTGGACAGTCCTCGGGCCAGACCAGCTATGAGGGGATCACTGCCCAAATCGAGGCGGCGGCCACTGATCCTTCCGTGCGCGGCCTTGCGTTGGAAATTGACAGTTTTGGGGGTGAAGTTGCGGGGGTATTTGACCTTGCAGATCGCATTCGTGCGGTTCGCGCCACCAAACCCGTCTGGGCCTTTGTGGCTGAACACGCCTTCTCAGCCGGGTACGCGCTGGCCAGCCAGGCCGACCGCATCTTGCTGCCCCGCACCGGAGCCGTCGGCAGCATCGGCGTTGTCGTCATGCATGCTGATCTCAGCGGTCAGCTGGATCAAGACGGGGTGCGCGTTACGCTGATCCATGCAGGATCCCACAAGGTGGATGCCAATCCCTACGCGCCCCTGCCTGACGCAGTCCATAATGACATCCAGCGTGAAATCGATGTGCTGCGGTTCCTCTTTACTGAGACCGTCGCGGCGGGGCGCGCGGGACGGTTGAGCCAGGAGGCCGCCATCGCGACCGAAGCCGCCACCTACCGCGGGGCAGACGCCGTCGCCGCAGGTCTCGCCGATGAGGTCATCGATATGCAGCGCGGCTTTGCCGCCTTCCGGCAGCGCGTGGCAAACAACCCAACCCTCGCACCCGCGCACGCAAGGCGCGTGGCAGCACCCCATTCCCGCAAACCAACCCAACCGAAAGAGAAGGCACACATGGCCAACGGAACAGATAACCCAAACAGCAATACGGAAAATAATCAGGAAGATACCCTGCTTGAGGATGCTGCCGATGAGGCAGCAATCCCGCAGGATGGCCATTCCGATGCCGCTGATGATCAACCTGCCATCCCGGCCACGCCACCTGCGGCACCTGTACCGGCTGTCTCAGCCAAAGCGCAGCCGGGCAATCTGGCCGCGCTATCGGCACAACTGCGCGAGGCGGCGGCGGAGGTCGCCGAGATTGCGGCACAGGCCGGACGGCTTGGCATCGCCATTGATGCAGCAAAGGCGATGCGCGATGGCACCACGCCCGAGGCTTTGCGCTCACTGGTGTTGCAGCGCGCGGCCGCTGCAGCCGATGCGCGCGATATCGTGGCGGCACCGCTCTCACCTGTGCTTCCCAAGGCTGCGGAAAGTCCAATTGTTGCCGCCGCAAAACGCGCGGCCTCCGCAGGTGCAAAGGGCTGAGCCTCACTCTCACCTCTGACACCCTGCCACCTGATCCCCCGCTGCACCTGCCCGGCGGGGGATTTCTGTATCCCCCCTGATCACAAGGATCCCCGACATGACCGTCCTGACCCAGCCGCCCACCATGGGCGATGTCCTCAAGTACGAGGTCAACCCGAACTACACCCGCGAGACCATCACGCTGCTGGCCGGCATGCCCTATCCGGTCGGCTCGGTCTTGGGCCGCATCACAGCCAGCGCCAAATACAAGCTGGCCACCAGCGGCGGCACCGATGGCGCGCAGACAGCTAGCGCCGTTCTGCTCTACGCCGTCGACGCCACACTGGCCGATGCGACGGGCATCGTCGTCGCGCGCGGCCCTGCCATCGTCTCGCGGGCGGCGCTCGCATACGACGCCACCGTCGATGACGCTGCCAAGATCACCACCAAAATCAGCCAATTAGCAGCTGCCGGGATCCTTGCGCGCGACACCGCCTGATCTTACCAGCCGCGCGCCAATTGTTTGGCACGGCCAGCCTTTATTCCCCTCTTTCCCCAGGAGTCCCCCATGACCATCACCCGCAACCCATTTGACGTGGGCGGCTATTCGCTGGCCGAGATGACGCAGGCCATCAACATTCTGCCCAACCTCTACACCCGCCTCGGCCAGATCGGCCTGTTCCGCTTTGAGGGCGTCAGCCAGCGCTCCATCGTCATCGAACAGCGAGAGGGTGTGCTGAGCCTGCTGCCCTCGGTGCCGCTCGGCGCGCCCGCCACCGTCGGCAACCGCGAGGCCCGCTCGATGCGCTCCTTTGCCCTGCCGTGGATCCCGCATGACGACGTGATCCTGCCCGCCGACGTCCAGGGGATGCCCGCGCTCGGCCTCTCGGATGCCACCGATCCGCTGGTCGAGGTGATGAACCGCAAACTGACGCTGATGCGTCGCAAGCACGCCCAGACCCGCGAATACATGGAGATGAATGCGCTGCGCGGCATCGTGAAGGATGGCGCTGGCACCACGCTTTACAACTACTTCTCCGAATTCGGGCTTGATCAGATCTCGGTCGACTTTGTTTTTGGAACCGCTGGCACCAACATCCAAGGCAAAGTCCGCACCACCCTGCGCGCCATCGAGGACAATCTGATGGGCGAGACCATGACCACCGCACACGCGCTGGTCAGCTCCGAGTTCTTCGACAAGCTGATCAGCCACCCCAAGACAGAGGACGCCTACAAATTCTTCTCGGCCACCGGCGGCCAGCCCCTGCGCGAAGACATGCGCCGGGCTTTCCCCTTTGCGGGCGTGCTCTTTGAAGAATACAACGGCTCGGTCACGCTCTCGAGCGGCACCGCTGAACGGCTGATCCCGACCGGCGAGGGCATCGCCTTTCCGATGGGCACATTCGATACCTTCACCACCTATGGCGGACCCGCGAACCTGTTGGAAACCGCCAACACTATCGGCCTGCCGCTCTATGCCCGCCAGATGATGGACGCAAAGGGCCGCTGGATCGACCTGATGACGGAAGGATCGATCCTGCCGGTCAACAAGCGCCCGCGCCTTGCGATCCGGCTCGTCAGCGCCAACTGAGGGGTAGCCCATGTCCGTGTTTATCGCTGCCATCGACAACGTCTTCTGCGATCCCAACATCGCCCGAGATGCGGTCTATGTCGCCGACGGTGGAACACCCGTCCTCGTCCGCGTGGTCCTGCGCCGCCCGGACGACATCACTGCGTTCGGCGACGCGCGTCTGTGGTCGGAAACCACCCGCATTGACCTTCGCGTGGCTGAGGTCCCCAATCCGCGACCCGGCGAACGGATCGAGATCAATTCCGAGGCCTTCGTCATTCAGGGCGAGCCGGTTCGCGACCGCGAGCGGCTCGTCTGGACCTTGAATTTGTGTCCGGCATGAAACTGAAGCTCGCCATTGATCCAGACATCGTCGCCATGATGGCGGCCGAGGTTGCCGCAGGGGAACGCGCAGTCACGGCCGCCATGCGCGAGGCCGGAACGGGCCTGAAATCCGCCTGGCGGACGCAGATCACCGGCGCCGGGCTGGGTACCAGGCTTGCCAATTCTATCCGGCTCGCCAGCTTTCCGAAGTCTGGCGACAGTCTGAACGCGGCGGCCCTCATCTGGTCCAAGGCCCCGGTGATCATCGGCGCGCATGACACGGGCCCGCTGATCCGGTCCAAGAACGGGTTCTGGCTGGCGATCCCCACCCCAGCGGCGGGCAAATCCACCCGAGGCGGCCGCATCACCCCCGGTGAATGGGAACGCCGCGCTGGGTTGCGGCTGCGGTTCATCTACCGTCGTCGCGGACCGAGCCTGCTGGTGGCTGAAGGACGGCTGAATACGAAAGGTCGCGCTGTGGCGAGCAAGTCAAAAACCGGGCGCGGCGTGGCAACCGTGCCGATCTTTCTGCTGGTGCCGCAGGTCAAGCGTATCCGTCCGGTCTGACCGCCCTGCCTGCGTGATAGAGTGGGTGATAGTGTCCACCATCGATAGTGGACATCTTGAGGTTAGTTATGGCGGGGAAGAAGGGTCTGAAGAAGCGGGTCTGGTCTGACGACGAGAAGCGGTTGATTTGTGAACAAACGCTGACGCCGCGTGTTTCGGTTGCACAGGTTGCGCGACGGTATTCGATGAATGCTAACCTGATTTTCAAATGGCTGAAGGATCCTCGATTTGCACCGCCGGGCAGCGTGCCAGCGCCTGAGGACGCAGCCCTTGAGGGTGTTTTTCTTCCGGTTGAGATTGCTGCATCCCCGATGGAGGGTGTTGCTGCAACACCGTCGCACAGGGCAGCGGCAGGTCTCGGCGCTGCGGTTTCAGCACAGCGCGTGGACATCACCCTGTCGGACGGTCGCCGGGTTCTTGTGGAAGGTCCAACGGCGCTGTCGGCAGTTCTGGGTCTTGTGCAGGGGCTGATGGCATGATCCCGGTTCCGAGCAACACGCGGGTTTGGCTGGCCGCTGGCGTGACGGACATGCGGCGCGGGTTTAACACGCTGGCGGCGCAAACCGAGCGGGTGCTGGCCGAGGATCCATATTCGGGGCATCTGTTTGTCTTCCGTGGCCGCCGTGGTGATCTGCTGAAGATCATCTGGTGGGATGTGCAGGGAGCATGCCTGTTTATGAAGCGGCTTGAGCGGGGCCGGTTTGTCTGGCCTGCAGCGAAGGACGGCAAGGTGAGCGTGACCGCGGCACAGTTGGCGATGCTTCTGGAGGGGATAGATTGGCGCATGCCGCGTAGGACCTGGCGTCCGCTGCAGGTGGGGTAAGTCAATAAAACATGGGATTTGGAGCATTTTTGTGTTCCGATCTTGGGGACATTCCAGTATATTTGGCGCATGCTGGACGCCCTCAAATCGCTACCTGATGACCCTTCAGAGCTGAAGGGATTGGTCTTCCAGATGGGTGAGCACATCAAGTCGCAGGCCTACCAGATCGAGAAGCTGAAGAAGGAACTGGCGGCACATCGGAAAGCCCGTTTCGGGGCCAAGTCCGAGAGTCTGGATCAGCTGGCTTTCGATCTGCAGGAAGACACCGAGATTGAAGCGGCCGCCGAGGCACAAAAGACAGCATCCAAAGATGGAGCGGATGAGACCACCCCAGCCAAGCGCTCTCACAATCGCGCTCCGCTGCCTGACCACCTTGAGCGCCAGGAAGAGATACTCTCGCCCGGCAACGCCTGCGGCAATTGCGGTGGTAAGCTCAAGCAACTCGGCGAAGATGTCACCGAAGAGTTGGAATACGTCCCCGGCCACTTCGTTGTGAAGCGGATCGTGCGCCCCCGCATGACCTGCACCTGCTGCGAGGCTTTCGCCCAGGCCGAGTTGCCTTCGCGCCCGATCACGCGCGGACGCCCCGGTCCTGGCCTGCTCGCCCATGTGCTGGTCAGCAAATATTGCGATCACCTGCCATTATATCGTCAGTCCGGGATCTATGCCCGGGACAAGGTTGATCTGCATCGTTCCACGCTGACCGATTGGGTGGGCCGTTCTACGGCGCTGATGGAACCCTTGGCCAACCACATCGGCAAACTGGCGCGGGCCGGACCAGCGCTGTTCGCCGATGACACGCCCGTTAAAATGCAAACCAAGGGCAAGACAAAAAAGACCCAAACCGCCCGGCTGTGGAGCTATGTGCGTGACGAACGCCCATGGCAGGGACAGGCACCGCCCTGCGCGTGGTATCAGTTCAGCGTGGATCGTAAGGGGGAACATCCGGTCAGCCATTTGTCTGGTTACAAAGGGGTCGTGCATGCGGACGGCTATACCGGCTTCAACGGTCTGTTCGGGGACGGCAAGGCCCGCGAGCAGGCCTGCATGGTTCATGTGCGCCGCAAATTTGTCGAGGTCTTTGAGCGCGAAGGCTCTGCCATTGCCGAGGAAGCGATCAAACGGATCGCTGCCCTTTATGCAGTGGAAAAAGAGGCGCGCTACAAGCCTGCTGAAGAGCGCGTTGCCCTGCGGCTGGAAAAGGCAAAGCCGGTCTTCGACAATCTCGAAGTCTGGCTGCAGCTGCAATTGCCCAAGATCTCCGGCAAATCGTCGCTGGCCGAGGCTATCCGCTATGCGCTCGGTCGCATGCCCAAGGCCCGGGCCTATCTTGAAAACGGCCAGCTCGAGCTGGACAACAACATCTGTGAGCGATCAATTCGGCCGGTGACTCTCGGCCGCAAAAACTATCTCTTCATGGGATCAAAGGGCGGCGGTGAAGCTGCGGCCATAGCCTACACGCTCATCGAAACCGCCCGCATGAACAAGGTAGATCCCGAAGCCTGGCTTCGCTGGGTTCTCGAGCGCGTTGCAGACCACAAGATGACCCGCCTCGAAGAACTCATGCCATGGAACTGGGCTGCCGAATAAGTCAACACCAGTCAGACCGGACGCTTACGGTCAAGCTGCGCAAACGGCTGGATCTGGCGCGGGACGCAGAGCGTGCGGTGGACGGCGTACCGGGACTGATCGTGGCCAATTGGGTAGAGGGTCGGCGATGAATGGTGACGACGACGATTGGCAAAGCCGGATCGCCTACGTCATCAGTGAGCCTCAGCGCCGATCCAGCTTGCCGAATTCGCTGTCCAGCAGGGAGCGGATCTTTTTCGCCGCACCGCGCAGGGCTGCGTCTACATTGGCGTCATTGTGGGTGACGGTCTGCGGCTGCATTCCATCCGGACGTGCCTCAACGGTGCAGCGAATATCGTCGGACCCGCCTTTGGCACCGTTTACATCGGCCAGATGGACCTCGATCCCGGACAGCCGGTCGGACAGGTGTCCCAGCGCCGAAGTGACAACTGTCTCGGCCTCTTCTGCCAAGTTATCATTCCCTTGAATATTGGAATCTGTATTCAGGGCACCTCGATTTTTGACTGTTTTCGCGGCAACGGCATAGCAGGTTTCTCCTGAAGCGCGTCAGCGACCTTCAGTTGACCGATTGTTGCCTTGGGTTTGATGATGTGCTGCCCATTTCGCTTCGCGGACCTTCGTTTCAGGGCCGTTTTTCGCGATGCGGAGCATGATCTGCGTCTTTGGCCAACCGTTTTTCACACCGGATGCGGGTTGATGCGACCCAGTTGGCCGAGGCGGCGCATGTTGTAGGCGAGGTTCTTCATCCCGATCTTGGCCTTGGCCCGAACCAGGCCAATCGTGCGCACGAGGGTGCCACCCATGTCGTTGGCCTGCGCGCCGAAGATATGCTCGACTCGGACCCGCACGGTGGATTTGGTCCGGTTGCTGCCCTTGGCCTGTTCGGTCAGCGGCTTGCCGCGCTTGCCCTTGCGGTGGATGTGGCTTTTCAGCTTGCGGTCGCGCAGCTTGGCCTCCATCTCTTCGGACCGATAAGCTGAATCCGCCCATACGCCCGAACCGGTATTGCCCTGCATCAGCAGATGATCCACCGCCTGGCTGTCATGCACAGAGGCGTCGCTGACGTGGTAGCGCCGGACCAGCTTGTGCATGCGGTCCACATTCACGTGGTTCTTGTAGCCGTAATGGCTCTTGCCGTGCTTTTTGGTCCAGCGCGCGTCCACGTCCTTCTGCGCCAGTTTTGCGGGCTTATCTGCCCAATCCTCGGGCACTTCGCCCCTCTTGATAGCGGCGTTTTCATCGCGCGTGTTGTGATTGCGCGGCACCGGCACGATGGAGGCATCCAGGATCTGCCCGCCCCGCGCAATGTAGCCCCGCCGCGCCAGATGACCGTCGAACAACCCAAACAGTTCCTCCACCTTACCGGCCTGCGCCAGCGCATCGCGATACAGCCATACCGTCTTGGCGTCGGGAACCCGGTCCCCGAGGCCAAGCCCCAGAAACCGCATGAACGAAAGCCTGTCGCGAACCTAATATTCGATCTGGTCGTCGGAAAGGTTGTAAAGCGCGCTCAGAACCAGCGTCTTGAACATCAGAACTGCGTCCATCGGCTTGCGCCCGGCGCGGGACTTGCGGTCCGCGTCCGACTTGCGCCAGGCCCGCTCCAATGCAGGGCGGAACTCCTCCCACGGAACGACAGCGTCAATCTCGACCAGCGGATCCTTCTTGGCGTCCAGGCTTGCATAACGGTCCGAAAGATCGAAAAAACCCATCTGCGCCATCGTTGCATCTCCACTGCCGGTTCACTGTCTCACCATACCGCAATGTGGGGGGTGGGGCAATTTATAGAGGTGCCCTATAGTCGCAGACGTCGATGCCCGGAAAAAGCGCCTCCAGCTTGTCCCTGTTCCGCCCGGCCAGAAGCAGCGAACAGCCCCGCGCCCTCAGTCGCTCGACTAGCTCGCGCCCAACGAACCCTGTGGCTCCAGTAATCACGATCTTCTTCTGGGTCACAAGGAATCTCCTATCAAAGAAGGCACTGCTTCGGTCAATTTACGTCCTTCCGGCACGGTCGCCAGAATATCGGCGGCCATTTCGGCCATAATCGTGGTTCGGGCATATGCCTTGCAGAAATCACCCCGATCGGGTGTTTCCGACTGTGCCAGCAGGCTCAGAGCTGCCTTTGCCATCGCGTCTGCGTCGCAGGGCGCAAACACGGCCGCATTGGGCACTTCCTTACGCAGAAAATCGGCGGCGTAACCCGCCACACCCGCAAGGATTGGTTTCCCGGTGGCAGCGTATTCAAATATCTTTGAGGGCAAGACCTTGCGGAACGCGTCGAGGTCGTTGAGGTGCAGGAACAGGATGTCCGCTTCGCAATAGTGCGCGAGCAACTGGTCGCGCGCCACAGGCGGCAGGACTTCGACATTGGTGATATCCTGCGCCCTGAGCGCGGCTTCAAGATCCAGCCGTTTCCCGCCGCCCCCGATCAAGCGAAAGCGCACCCGACCTTCTAGTGCCTTGGCCGCTTGGGGCAGGATGCGGTGCAGGCCTTGACCTTCGCCCATGTTCCCCGCGTAGAGAAGCAGGGGAAGTGCGTGACGCGTTTCAGACCTTTCAAAATCTTCCGACAGGAACAAGTCGTCGATCCCGTTGGTGAAGCACCGGATTGGAACCTTTGGTGCGATAGCGCGCAGATGCGGGATAAACCCTTCGGAGACGACGTTGATCTGTCCAGCCCTCCAGAACGCCTGTCGCTCGATGCGCCGGAAGACGGGCAGGAGCATCTTCAGCGGGCTTCCAACCAACAACTCGTCCATGTTCAACGTGAACAGATCGCGGATGTCGAGATAGAGTGGGCCCCGCATCCGGCGCGCGACATGAGCTCCCAACCCGGCTGTCATCAGCCGTGAAGACGTAGCGAAGACCAGATCCCACCGCTGTCCGCTTGTAAGCCTGCGGACCCCGATTGCATAATGTGCATAGCTGCGTGCCTGATCGGCCATGCCACCCTTGTGGGCCGGCAGCTCGATCCGGTGGATGCGCAGCCACCCCCTGTCTTCAAACAAGGGGGCTTCGGCCTTCAAGCTTGCATAGCGGTTAGGGCGTGTGGTGATCAGGTCGACTTCCAAACCTTTTTCGCGCCAGTTCTCTAATGCCTCGATCAATGCCTGCATGCGGAACGAACCTGCGCTGAGGTCCGGTGTGAAATAGTTGGTCAGGATTAGAAGTTTCATGCAGCCCTCCACCGAAAACACGTGCGAAATTTGCAGGGCAGCTCCAGTTCGGCGCAGACCCGGATTGCCTGCGTCTGCAGCTGCATGCCGAATTGCGGATGCCAGCTTGATGGGACAATGTAGACGCTGCCGCCCTCAGATGTAAAGGTCAGGATGTCTTCTCCATTGTCGGCGTTCAGGTCGAAACTGTTGGGCGCAGAGCGTACGACGTGGAGATCCGGTGCTAGAAAAAATCGCACATCAACCCGATGCAGCCCTGTCCCCGCGACCCTGTCTGTCACGATCAGCCCGTCTGGAGCCAAGTGCCATTCGCGACGATGCACCGGATTTCCGGGCATGTGGCTATAGCCATCATGCGCGGCGCGCGCGAGCAACGCCGCGTCGTCGTTCCTGACGTCGATATCGAAGGGGCGGGCGCGGCGGCCGACGCGAAATCCGGCCCATGTTTCGGACGAATCCTCGCCATCGATCATCAGCGTCGAGTGCGCCGCCGTGCCCCGCTGACGCAGGCGTTCCGGCCCGGTTCCGTAGACCGAAGTGCCGGAATTCACGATGATTCGTTGCCCGCGCACTGACAGCTCGAAGCTGAGCGTGTCGGCATGGGCATGGCCGGGCAGATAATCGGGGCCGATGCGGGCAAGGTCGGCGATCAGCACGGCGGGCCCCGCCGACAGGCGCGCATAGCCTGACGCCGCGAGGTGGCACAGCGCACCCGGGTCTTTAGGGCGGGCGAAACCCAGCCGCCCGGCATAGTCAAAAAGCTGTTGCTGATCGGGTGCGATGCCAATTGCGGCGTCGTTGAAAAAGGCTATGTCACCATCCGGGTGGGTCATTGCGCCCAGCCAGTCCAGCATTGACGCAACCCGAGCGCTCCAGGCCTGCGCCAGATCGTTGCGCCCGAAAGCGCGGGCGATGTTGACCAGATCGAGCATGTCTTCTACAGAAAGCGCGTGATACATCGGGCTCAGTTCGAACTGCCCGCCATCGGGCAGAAGCTGTTCGGGGATTTCCTTGGCGAGAATACGGGTGCCGGTGTCGAGCCAGCGCGCAGCCTCGCGCCATTCGAAATAAAGCCCCGCGAAGACAAGTGCCTTGGCATTGGCGAACAGATGGTTGCCCAGCAGGTGCCATTCCATCCGCCGCGTCAGCCAGCGGGCCTGAATTGCGAGACTCTGGATGGCTTCTTGGCTCGGGGCGTTGCCTGCAAGAGCCCATTTCACCCAGTTCACAATCCGGAGCGACGTTGGATAGGGCTCCCACCCCGTCCCGCGTCCGGGCGGGTTGGCCGTGATCCAGTCGGCGATCAGCGGCTGGTGCCAGCCTGCCCGTTCCGGCGCCCCCATGGCATTGAGGTCGTCGAAATAATGCTGGTTGTAGCGCCAGAGCTTGGCCTTGGCGGGGCCATCCCAGCCGTGCTCGGGCAGGCTCCCGGCCTCGTTGAGGAAATGAAAGGCGCCGGGGCCGGTCAGGCTCGGCAGCCGCCGCGCCGGTGCGCACCAGGGTCCCGACACGAGACGCAGCGGCGGGGCTGGCGCCAGATCGGGCCGCGGTCGTGCCAGCCGGAACCACACCCGGCCATAAACCTGGACCGGGCGCAGGTGACGGATCGTCCGCCAAAGGCGCAAAATCCTGCCCATCAACAGTGGTTCGGCTTGATCACCGTCACAATCATCAGGATTCGAAAACGAGCAAGAAAAGGAAAGGCATTTACTATCCGCTCGTAGGCAATACCAACGAAATAGGTCAACGCAACAAATCGAAGATACTCCGGACGCCCTTCGATCATTTCGATAGCCTCGACCTGAAGGCCCGTCGAGGCAGCGATCCGGTTGACCTGTGATGCTGAGTTGCAAAGATAAAGGGTTGGAAACGTGTCGATCTCATTTCGCCCGCGCAAGCGGTTTATCCATTGATGAAAGCGATGCGGTGTTGCGCGCGCGATAACCGGCATGTAATGGTTGCGGTTAGGAGTCTTGAACAACAATTTCCCGCCTGGGCGCAGGACGCGCGCAATTTCTGTAAAGACCTGTTCCGGTTGGTCAAGATGCTCCATGACATTGTCGGCAAAGACGATGTCAAAACTTCCGTCCGGATAAGGAATTCGATCCGCATCGGCGACCAGTCCTTCATCAAGAAACGGATTGACCGTCACACGAGGATCGAGATCAACACCACAGACTCGTTCGGCCAGCCCTCGAAAGTTCATGGTTTCAACGATACCAGCTCCGGCGCCAAGATCCAGCACGCGAACGCGCGGCCCCACCACTGTAAGTAGCTTCCGACGGAAAAGCCAATCGTCCCAATTGCGCTCGAATTCCGGATAAAACTTTCGGTCGATGGCTGCAACGAAGTTCATCGCCTCGTCTCCTGTGCAATTTCGATAGAGACCCGCGATATCTCGATAATTTCGTTTTGCGGTATTGGTTGCGCATGGCCTTCGCGCAAGCACCTGAGGACGACCGCGACAAATACTTTCGTCCCCTTGTCCTGCCGCCAAAGGTTCATCTTCGAGAACCCCGCCCATCCCCAGCCACGCAGCTTAAGGAAGTTGTCAAGTTGCAGGACACGCCCGGCGGCAAAGACTTCGATCCGTTCCTTGGGAAAGCCCTTATCGCCATTCGCCAGATAATGGATCGTCGCAACCGAGCCTTCGGCAAATTCGAGCATCACGCTGACCTTGTCGTCGCGGATGGCGATCGCAGAGTGCTGTCCAAGCGCGACGGTGTGGTGCCGAACGATCGGATGCCCGACAAGATGGCGGGCAAGGTCGATGAAATGGCACGCTTCGCCAAGGATGCGCCCGCCGCCGACGGCCGGATCCTGCGTCCAGTGATCTGCTTGAATGTCGCCGGCATTGACGGTGATGATCACGCTTTTGGGCACGTCGAGCGGTGCCAGCAGCGCCTTCATCTTCACCACCTGCGGCGCAAATCGGCGGTTGAAACCGACCATCAGTTGCTGGTCCGGCCGCTGTGCGATTTCGGCTTCGATGCCGGACAATTCGTCGAGCGTCAGGCAGAGCGGTTTTTCACAGAATACATGCTTACCGGCGCACAAGGCTGCCAGAACCTGACCGGCATGGGCATCGTGGCGGGTCGCAATCACGATCGTGTCGATGTCGGGGTTGTCCAGTACCGCCGCCATCTCGGTCGAAGCCTCTGCAAACCCGAACTTCTTGCCGAAATGAACGGCACTGACCCCGCCGCCGCTTACAATGGTGTGCAATTTGGCGCCTGCCGCCTTGAAGGCCGGGATCAGCACCCGCCCCGCATAATTTCCCGCACCCAGAAACCCGACGACGCCCTTGCCGCTTGCGGGTGCGGAAGCGCCCAGAGGAATCCTGCGAACGGGCGCAGACCCGGTCGGGGGCAGGGGATAGGTCAGCAAGATACCCATCGACGGCTCGCCAGAGGTCAACTGTGCCATCGCCTTGCCGCCCTCGTCAATCGCGAAGCGATGTGTGATCAGTGGGGCCACATCCAGCGCGCCCGCAGCCATCAGATCGAGCACGGCCTCGAAATTTCGCTGCTCGGTCCAGCGCACGAAGCCGATGGGATAATCCTGCCCGCCGTCTTCATAGGCCGGGTCATAACGCCCCGGCCCATAGGAGCACGAGACCTGAAAGATGAGTTCCTTTTCATAGAAATCGGCGCGGCTCAGTT
Organism: Paracoccaceae bacterium Fryx2; assembly: GCA_032334235.1. NCBI lineage: Bacteria > Pseudomonadati > Pseudomonadota > Alphaproteobacteria > Rhodobacterales > Paracoccaceae > Paracoccaceae bacterium Fryx2. The sequence continues at coordinate 3,190,295 of JAVSGI010000005.1, read as the reverse complement.
CCAGCCCGACCACCCCGACCAATACGATACGCCCACGCTTTCGGCACATATGGGCCGCCTGGGCGACCGGTTCGTTGCTTTTCGTCGACGCCGTGATGATCACAGCATCCACACCCGCGCCGCGTGAAAAGGCGGCGGCGCGTGCCAGAACGTCTTCGCCAGCACCCGGGTTCACGGTTTGCGCCCCAAACGCGCGCGCCAGTTCCAGCCGTGCCGGGTCAAAGTCGATTCCCAGCACCCGGCAGCCCTGCGCGCGCAACATTTGCACGGTCAGCAAGCCGATCAGACCAAGGCCGGTGACCACAACACATTCGCCCAGCGTAGGTTGCGCCAGCCGTATACCTTGCAGCCCGATGGCTGCCAGAACGGTAAAGCTCGCAGCCTCGTCCGACACGTTGTCAGGGATCCGGGCGCACAGGTTTTGCGGCACCACCACGATTTCCGCATGTTTGCCGTTCGAGACGACCCGGTCGCCCGGCTCGAACCCCTCGGCCCGCGCCTCGATCACCCGGCCGACGTTGCAATACCCCAGCGCCAGCGGCTGGTCGAGCTTGGAGCGCACGGCATCGAGCGTCGCGGCCACCCCATCGGTGCGGGCCTTTTCGAGAACCTGCTTCACCTTGTCAGGCTGCGACCGCGCTTTCTGGATCAGGTTGCCCTTTCCAAATGCCACCAACATACGCTCGGTTCCGGCAGATACGAGGCTGATCGATGTCTGCATCAAAACCTGACCCCCGCCGCATAGGGGTGCGGGAACCTCGGCGACAGTCGTCGTGCCGTCCTTGAGCGATTGCAGGAGTTGTTTCAAAGCGACCACCCGGCGCGTGCAAGCAGCGCAGATTTTTCGTCGGCATTCGGATAATTGATCAACACGGCTCGATACTTTCCTTTGAAAACAAACAGGCTTCCGGCGGCTGCGCCAATGATGCCCTCGGCCCGCCATAATGCTGCTACATGGTCAAGGGAACCTGCCCCGCCAAGGATGGTCATCGGCAGGCTGGTTTCGCGCCGAAGCCTATCGACGAGGTCGAGGTCGTAGCCCTCCATCATGCCGTCCCGATCGACATTGTTGATCACGATTTCGCCGGCGCCGCGCGCCGTTGCCTCGCGCACGAAAGCGGCAGGGTCAAGCCCGGTCTTGCGGGTGGCGTTGTGGGTGACGATCTCGGGGTGGCGTAAAAGGCCGCCCTTGCGGATGTCGACGACGACAACCACGCTTTGCGAGCCTACCCGCTGCGCCGCCTCTTCGATCAGCGCGGGTCGGGCAAGTGCTGCCGCAGAAAGCGCAACCTTTTCCACACCGAGGCCGATGATACGCTCGATCTGCTCGACCGTGCTGACCCCGCCGCCATAGCACAAAGGCATGCGACATTCGTTCGCCAGATTGGCGATCATCCGGTAATCAGGTTCGCGCCCTTTCGGTGTGGCGTCGATGTCGATCACCATCAACTCGTCCACCATCTTTTCATTGAAGATACGCACGGCATTGATCGGATCGCCGACGTATTTCGGTTCACCGAATTGACGGGTCTTCACCAGACCAAGGCTCTGGATCAGAAGGCAGGCAATGAGGCGGGGGCGCAACATGGTCAGGCCCCGGCAAAGTTGCGAAGAAATTGCACGCCCCAGTCGTGGCTCTTTTCCGGGTGGAACTGCGTTGCCCAGATATTCCCGCGCCGCAGCGCCGAGGCAAAGCGGACGCCATACTGGGTCCGGGCGGCCACATGAGCGTCGTCAACGGGGCAGAAATAATAGGAATGCAGGAAGTAGAAGCGTGGGTTCTGAATGCCCGCAAAGATGGCGGCCTCGCCTTCGGGGTCGATGTCGTTCCAGCCCATATGCGGCAGATGGGTGCGGTCGTTGAACCATTCATCGCGGAAACGCTCGACTTGGCCCGGTATCCAGCCGAGCCCGGCGGAAGACCCCTCGTCGCTGCCGTCGGCCATGATCTGCATACCGACGCAAACCCCGAGGACCGGCACGCCTTCGTCCAGAACACGGGCGCGCAAGGGCTCGACCATATCCGAAGCCGTCAGTCGCGCCATTGCCCAGTCGAAAGCCCCGACACCCGGAAGGATCAGCCGATCAGCAGCGAGCAGCTCTGCTGCAGTCCGCACAGGCATGGCCGCGATGCCAAGGCGGCGGTAGATGTTCTCGAAAGCCCGGACATTGCCAAGGCCATAGTCGACGATCCCGATCATCGCTTGCCCCCACGCTCCAGCCCGAGTGCCCGCATGACCCGTGCACCGGCCCGGTAGATTTCTTCCTGATTGCGGTAATCCCTGTAGGTTTCCCTGGGAAGCGCCATGTAACCCATCAGGTCATCGACGCTGATATCCAGCTTGTTTGCGACGAATTCGATCTCCTGACCGATGGCTTGCGCATCATAGGATGGTTTGGCCAGTTCGGCCAGCGCCTCGTCGCGCGTCATCTGCCCGGTGACGATAAGGCTGGAGAACTGCACCTTGCGAACGTCATAGCCAAAGCGCTCTGGCAACCAGTAACTTTCGTAGAACTGGGTAAAGCGCGACTCAAAGTGCTTTTGCGGATAGGGCTGCCAGCCGAAACGGTCCATCAACAATTGGCGGGCCTCGGTCTTGATGTAGGGCATGGAGTTGAGCGGCCGAAGCACGCTGATGCGGCGCACATACGGCAGCCAGACCTTGTGCCACAGAATCGACGTCAGCGCGAAGTTTTGCAATGGCCGTTCCCCGAATTGGCGATGTATGTCGCGGATCTGGCGTGAATCCGATTGGAAATACATCCATTCCATCGGATTGCGGATACACTCGGTCGAATAGTTCGCGCCGGTCAGGATGTGCTTGACGCCATGTTGGGTCGCGAATTTATACATTGTCGCAAAAAAGGAATGATCCTGCGGCGTGTCGATATGCGACACACCCGAGCGGAAGAAGGCCCGCTGAAGGTCTTTCATCTCTTCCCAGTCGATTACCTCGGTAAAGAGGTCGAGGCCCAGCCCGTCCACCAGCCGTTCAATATTGTTGACGGCGATCTGCGAATTCCACCCGGCGTCGACATGAAACACCAGTGGCCGCAAACCCAAGAGTTCCTTGGCGGCATAGACCAGATAGGAACTGTCGATCCCACCGCTCATGCCGATGATGCAATCGAAATCCTTGCCCTTGCCAGCGGCGCGAATGGTCTCGACCATGCGATCCAGTTCTGCGCGGCCCTTTTCGCCGGTGTTCCAGTTGGGCTGGACTTGAGTGTAGAAAGTGTTGCAATGGTCGCAGACACCGTTTTCGTCGAACACGATTGCGCTGTCGGTCGTATCCATCACGCAGTTGGTGCAGATTTTGTGAGTTTCGGTCACTTACTGTTTCCCAAGGTAGTTATGAAGGCCTTCGAAAAGGCTTGATATGCGTCTTGCCAGGTCGGCATGCGGGAAAGCAAGACGCTTGCTAGGTCGACGCGTCGATTGCGTTCAGCAACGTCGTCGCGCGTTTGCCGGACCCGGTCGAGAATCTCCACCGGGTCGTTGGGATCGAAGTAGAACGCGGAGTTTTGACATACCGCCTCGGCAAACGGAAGGCGGCTCGTAAGGACCGGGCGGCGGTGAAACATCGCCTCAATGTAAGTGCCCGAGAAGGATTCAAGCAGCGTAGGCAGTAGCAGCCCGTCAGTTTGCCGATAGAGGCTTGGAACGTGCTTCATTGGCACCGATCCGAGGTTCACGATGATGTCGGTAAACCCGAACTTCTCAACATCTGCCAAAAACTGTCGCGCCCCCTCACCGTCGTCGGGCGAGATCGTTGTCACGATCTTCACATCTTCGCCTGCGGCCCTGATCCGCTCTGCGACCGGAAGAAAGACCTCGATGTTCTTGTGCGAGTAGTACCGGCTCAGGCAAAGAAGCTTGTAACCCGAGCCCAAGGCGAAATCGTGATCGCTGCCCCCGTCGAGGTTGTCGAGCGATACCGCATTGGGGACCACCTGAACCGCATCGCAGCCGTAGATCCTGTGCAGACGGTCGGCGATCACGCCGTTTTGAGCAATCACAAGATCTACATACGGTAGCAGCCACCGGAAGAAGAACAATTTGGCGCGACGCACCAGCCGATCGCGTCGGGTAGACAATTGCAACGCAGGGGATTCCGGAAACGCGGCATAGGCCCAGTCGAACAGGAACACCTGCGGCCGTCGTGTTCCAAGCGGCACATCGGCAAGGTTGAAAATCAGATCGCAGCCCATGCGCCGGGCGAGACGAGGCAGAACAGTGATGCTGGCCAAGGGTACGAGCGTGGTGATGCTCCAGTGGGCCAGTGGCACGAGACAGACGCGTTCGTTGGCATATTCGCGGTAAGAGTCGGCATCAGGCACAACGACAACAAAGGTAAAATCGTCTTTGGCGTCACGAGCAATCTTTAGGAAATTAGTGAGAATGCTCCGCCCGCCACCACTTTTTGCGCTGATCCCATTGACGAAAACCTTAGGCACTGGCTGATTCTCTCCAGGTTATTGCCCGCTCGAAATTCTCTACCATATTCTCGACCGTCGCTTCCCGCGAATAATACTGATACGCTTCCTTTCCCAGTTTACGGGCATAGTCTGGAGATTCGATCAATTTGCGCAAGGCCGCCTCAAGAGACTCCGGGTCGTCGCTACAGACGATGCCGTTTATTTTGTGAGCAATGTTGTTCTTTTCTCCTCCGGAAATGGCATTCTTCTTCGTCACAAACGGAACACCAAAAGCCATGCTTTGAAGTACCGCGAGGCCTGCCTGGCCAAACGACACGGATGCCAATGCCTCGGAATAATACCGCGCCAGCTTCTCAGGGTCCTCAATCCTTCCGACAAGTTCGACGCTTTCGGCCATCTTGAGCGAGTCGATCAGATCTAGAAGACGTTCTTTCTCCGAGCCATCACCGATCAGTGTATACATGAGGCTTTCTCCGGTTTCGTCCCGGATCTTCTTCAAGACACGTATAGTCACATCATTCTGCTTGCGTGCATCGAGTGAACCGACATTGATGAACCGGTTCTTCACCGGATGCAGGTAGCTTTCGACACGATCAGACACATGAAAAGTGTTGTTTGCCACGAAAAGTCGATCATCGGCGGGCAACAGAGGTTCAAACGAGCTACGGGTCTGGTTGTCGTAGAACACGATCGGATTGCTGCGCCGCGCGATCATGAGCTTCAGGCGCAGTGCGGTCTTGCTGCGCCCCTGGTCGAGGCCCCACCATACCCAATTCACCTTGCGGTCATGGGAGAACATCGCGCGGACTGAATTGAGCCACCGCATGTCAAACATGGCGATGACGGTTCTGGGGCGAAGCTCGGAGATTAATTGGTCAAGATCCTGCTGCAACCTAAAGGGGCCCAGCACGCGCATTGGCAGAAGCACTTCGGAAAAACGGTCACCCTGACCTTTCGTCTGCGCCCCGGAGTGAACGACCGTCACTTCGTCGAGTGAACAAAGTGCATTAAAAAACTCTCGCCGATAGTGCGGCAGTTGTCCCTGGACTACCAGGATCATCGTGACACCAGCTTGCCGCAGAGGGCTTTTCTTCGTGCTATTGTTTGACAGAGTCTACACATTCGCCTGGTCCCGGACATAGAGAAAGTCCGCCTGACCATCGGTATAGATGATCCCGTAGCCTTTTTCGACCAGCAAGGAATGTGCCCGGTTGATCCGCGCCACGCCGCCTTTGGTCGGCACATTGAATTCGTCAAATTCGACCAGGATCTGACGGGGCAGAAAGCCTGCGACAAAGATACTTTCGATCACCTCAATTTCCGCGCCCTCAATATCCAGTTTGAGCATCGCTACGTCTTTCAGAGCAACCCCATTTTTTTCGAGTATATCCCGTACCGGCATCGCGTCGACCTCGATGAAAGGCGTGTTACTGGCATACTCGTTTTGGAAGTTGACAATTGAATGTGAGACATGATCCGTATTTTTCGGAAGGAAGAATTTCACCTTCTTCCGCTCGCTCCAGAGTGCGACTTTGTGCAGTTGAAGCTGCTCGACTGTCACATCACCAAGTTCATAACATTTTGGTTGCTGGGTTCCTGTGTTGGAATAGGTGGCCTCCTTCGGCTGACCCAGGCGTTCGACGATTGATTGAAAATGAGAGATTGCCCTTGGCGTGGGGTCCACGATGTGCACCGTTGCACCGTATTTCGAAGCGAATTCTACGTCGAAAGAACCGTCTTCGCCTAACCCCGCAGACAGAATGATGCAGTTCTTCAACGACGGTTCGTCCACGAAGGTCCAGCCGCAGTTCGGTGATCCCAGTCTGGTCAGCTTGTAACCAGAGACAGTGCCAGTGTCCTGGATCGGATGCCGGAGTCCGGTCGCGCGTTGATAGCCGTGCTTGAGCGTCACGTACGTCCTGTAAACAACGGGGCTGCTTTTTATTTTCCGTACGAGCCATTTCATGCGTTCACCACAAATTACCTTCCGAAATACGGGGCCTCCGGTAAGCCCGGTCTGGTCTAATTGTCGCTATCTAGTGTTCGCCACCTGACACAAGATTCCAGCCTATCAAGGTTATCGGTCTTAGATTGCCTGATCCGCCATAGCAACCGCTGCATAAGTAGCGAGTACTTTGCATCAGATTCAGAACACTAGTGTACTCCTTTGAATACCGGCAGCGCAACCTCGCGAAACGCGGCATAATCTTGGTGTGTCCGTCTGCTGGGATCGGTCAGTGTTAAATCAATGGTTTTGCCAAGTTCGGCGAAGATCGGAACCCTTTACTCCAGAAGCTCAGTATAGGCGATGAGGACACGCTTGTGCGGATCTTGGAGCGGTGTGGCCTCCGTCATCAGACTGCTCCGTCAATATGAACGACACGAATCGTCAGGAATAGAACAAGAACCGCCAAGGCGACCCCCTGCGAAAGCGCGATTGCCACTCCGACTCCGAACAACGTCGGCAACGGCAGCAAAATCGCAAGGCCGAGGAAAAGAGCGGCCGAGCCGATGCCCGTGGACAGCAAGGATATCGCCCGGCCCGATCCCGCAAGCACTAGACAATTGGCTACAGTATAGACACCGCCGAGCGCAATGAAAACCATGATCGGAACGAGAAGCCGGTGGTCGATGACAAAATCATTGCCCAGCACGTGCGTCAGAAGGTCGCCTTGCACAACGACCGACAGGACACCTGCATACATGATGGTCAGCACGACGAATAGTGCCGAGACCTTGAGCATCAGCGGCAGCCGGGCTGCGATCTCCTTGATGGGCGCCGCACGCGACAGTCGGGGCTCGAAAACGACCATGACGGCGGAAAACGCGAAAAATACCGCCGTGGCAACCATGTAGGTCTGGGTATAAGCGGCGACTTGCGCAAGGGTCATGGTGCTGGCGATGAACAGGCGGATACCGTACTGCGGGAAGTTGGCGAGCAGCGCCTGGGTGCTGTAGATGATCCAGCCCTTTGCATGATAGCCGCGTATCGCCACGAATGCCGGCGCGAAGGGAGGCTTTCGAAAGAACTGGGCCAAGCCAAGTATTATCGGGATGGCACCCGCCCCGTAGATTAGGGGCAGGAACGCCCAGTGCATCGGCAAGGCGATCATGAAAACCGCGGTGGTCACAAACGCCCAGATCAACTTTACCCGGTTGTAGGTCGAAAGGTCGGAAACCCGCAGCATGTAGAGACCGATCTGGCCCAACCCGTTCAGCAAGGCCGCCATGATTACCGTCAGCGCTACCCCCATGCTCTGGCCGGATACCCAGAGCAGGACGCACAGAACGGGAACCGCTACGATACAGAACAGAATGGAGAAATGCCGAAAGATCGAGATCGCGATATCCTGCCGGACAAACACGTCCTTGATCGACGGATAGGCCACTACGGCCGCCAGCAGACCCTCGAGTCCGAGCAGAACGAGGATGAAGCCGTAACCGTCAACAGACATGAAGGCGCCAAGCGCAAGGACACGCACCCAGAGCATACCCCTGGACAGAAATTCAACACTTCCAGCATTAAAGTAAGCGCGGCGAACTTTTCGATCCTCCTTATTAAGAAATCAGCGGCTACAGCTTGACACTAGTGTGCCATTTCCGGGTCTGGCCTCTGCCGTGCCGCGTGCAAGGAAAAATGCAGCCGTTATCCAAAATATTTGAGAGGCGAAGTAGTTTCCAAATATGGCCTTAGGTTCAAACAGGCCAGTTAAAATTCCGGCTGATAAAAGTAGAAGCATTTGGTAGTGTCGACTTCTGGCACCTAGGTATGAAAGGCGAAAAATTAGTAAAGAGGTAAAGATAATAGGGAGCGCAAAAAGAACACCGCGTTCGACAATAAAGCGTAGCCAGACATTATGAATTTGTGCCTGTGCGGAACCAATATCAATAAATATCGATCCCGTACCAAAGAAAGGCGAAGATGAAAAAGACATCCAGCCTTCACTGAATGATGTAAAACGTGAATCGAGCGTAGATAGATTTCTGGTCCCAGCTTGCATCAATGTAGTTATAATTCGAAGTTCATCAGAAAATCCTACAAGGAAGATGGCTCCTGATAGGAAAAAAAGCGCAGTAAGAACGGAAATCAAAAGTTTGCTATTTTTTCTGCGTGTCAACATAGCAAGAAATACTAAAATTATGAAGATTGCGACCACAGCACCACCGCGTGCGCCAACAACTAGTATGTTAGTAGCAACTATTGCTGCGCAAAAAAGAAGAAAGATCGCCTTTCGCTTATTTTTGGCCAGATAGTAAAGGGAGCCTTGCAAATTGATTGCCAGGAATAGATTAGATGCGTATGCCCATGCGGTGCGCCCCCCTGTCAATCCGGACTCATATACATAAACGATGTATTGAGTATAGTATGGGTTGGGGAACCATCCTCCGAGTATTAGGTCTATCACAATGATGGATGCAAACATGGAGAAGATTACACCAGCCGCACTGATCGCCTCTAAGAAATCATCCAGTTCAATCGCCTGGGCTAGTAGATTTCCAAATAATAAGAATATTACTATTGGAGCAATTTCTAGAAAAAAGATGTCGTTTTTTATTAAGCTACTCAATAATGAAACCAGTAGGATGATTAGGGAAATGAAAAGCAGCCGATAGCTTAGTTGAATTCTTTTTCTCAAAAGAAGAAGCCAAATGGATAGAGCAGCTCCAACTCCGATCTTGATAGCGTACATCGTGGGAATTGATATAAGAGGAAGCCAGTATATTGGTCCAAGGGCGGCCGAAACATAAAGCAAACTGAGCCCCGCACGGCGATACCTCATGACTCTTTGGCCCAGATTCCCTGGAGGTCTACAATGTCGCCCTTGTGAGGGCTGGCCTTGACGAACGCTTTGTGATTAACGAGCATCACGTGAATATCTGCCTCACGCGCTGTATCTTGCGAAACTAGTTGTGCATTTCGAAAGTGGTCAGGTAGCAATCGGATAAAGGGCTCGACCACAAGCACCGGGCCGGGATGGTCAGATGCCAGCCGCCTGGCAATCGCCAGCGCCGGACTCTCGCGCATATCATCGATATCGGGCTTGAAGGTCAGGCCATAGATTGCCAGCGTCACATCGGCCGCCGTCTTGCCAGGGTTCTCCATCAGATAGGCGCCGATGGCTTCGCGCACCTTGTTCAGGACCCAGTCGGGTTTCGAGTCATTGACCTCTCGCGCGGTACGGATCAGCCGCGCCTCGTCGGGAGCAGACGAGACGATGAACCAGGGGTCCACCGCGATGCAATGCCCGCCGACGCCTGGCCCCGGTTGCAGGATATTCACCCTGGGGTGGCGGTTGGCCAGCCGGATCAGTTCCCAGACATCCATGTCCAGCTTGTCGCAGATTATCGACAGTTCATTGGCGAAGGCGATATTCACATCACGAAAGCTGTTCTCGGTCAGCTTGCACATCTCCGCGACGCGCGGGCCCGAGGCGATGACACAGTCCCCCATTACGAAGGTCTTGTAGAGACGCACAGCCAGTTCTGAACAATGCCGGGTCATGCCGCCAATCACGCGGTCATTGGAGATCAGCTCCTGCATCACCTTGCCGGGAAGGACCCGCTCGGGGCAATGCGCGACCCTGATGTCCGAAGCCTCTCCATGGGTATGGGGGAAGGTCAAGTCGGGCCGCGCTTGCGCCAACCATTCCGCCATCCGCTCGGTCGTTCCGACCGGCGAGGTACTCTCCAGGATCACCAGGTTGCCTCGTTCTAGTACAGGTGCGATCGCGCGGGATGCAGCCTCGATATAGGCTAGATCAGGCTCATGCTGCGCCCCTTTGAAGGGGGTGGGGACCGCAATCAGGAAGGCCTCGGCAGGTTCCGGCGTCAAAGTCGCGCGCAGAAAACCCTGCGCCACAGCCGCATGAACAACCATGTCAAGATCTGGTTCTACGATGTGAATGCCGCCGCGATTGATGGTCTCAACCGTACGGGCATTCACATCTACCCCAACCACCTCGACCTTTCGCGAGGCAAACATCGCAGCGGTAGGCAGGCCGATGTATCCCATGCCGATGACTGAGATACGCTTGAATTTCAGTTCGTTCATGCTTGACCTCGAGAAAGTGTTTTTGCGTGGGCGAGTATGGCGTCACGGATGCGCAAGGCTGCTTTGCCGTCTCCATATGGATTATGGGCGCGTGCCATCGCCTGATAGGCTGAAACGTCATCAAGCAAGCGGTTTACCTCTGTCACGATCAGATCAGAAACGGTACCGACCAACTTGACCGTTCCGGCATCCACTGCTTCGGGCCGTTCGGTTGTGTCGCGCATAACCAGTACTGGCTTGCCCAGAGATGGTGCCTCTTCCTGCACACCCCCAGAGTCTGTCAGGATGATGTCGGCGCGCCGCATAAGATGGACAAAGGGCAGGTAGTCCTGAGGCGCGATCAGTTGCACACGCTCCAACGCCCCGAGACTGGCCTCTACCGGGCCTTTCACATTGGGGTTCAGGTGCAGCGGATAGATGATCTGAACATCATCACGTTCGGCAAGCGTGGCGAGGGCGACGCAAATCCGCTGAAAGCCGCCGCCGAAGCTTTCGCGCCGGTGCCCTGTGACAAGAATCACGCGTTTCGACGTGTCGATCCCGAACTTCGCATCCAATGCAGCGCTCTGCGCCGTGTCGGCTTCCAGCCTTGCGACTACTTCGAGCAATGAATCGATGACCGTGTTGCCAGTCGTCCAAATCGAAGCCGCAGGCACACCCTCCGCGATCAGATTAGTCGCCGCTTTTTCCGTGGGAGCGAAGTGCAGTTGCGCAATCGCGCCGGTAACTTTGCGATTGATTTCTTCCGGCCAGGGCGAATAGATATCACCAGTGCGCAAACCGGCTTCGACATGCCCTACAGCGATCTGCTGATAATAGGCTGCCAGCGAGGCTGAGAGCGTTGTCGTCGTATCGCCGTGGACCAGCATCAGATCCGGCGAAAATTCTTCGAGGATCGGCTTGAGCCCTGCCAGCACCGATGCGGTGATTTCGGTAAGGCCCTGTCCGGGTTTCATGACGTTCAGATCATAGTCAGGCACGATCCCGAACAATTGAAGGACCTGGTCCAACATCTCACGGTGCTGGCCGGTGACAGCAACCCGAACATTGAGGCCGGGTGTTTTCTTGAGGGCCTCATAGACCGGGGCCATCTTGATGGCCTCCGGTCTTGTGCCAAATACCATCAATATTTTCTTCATCGAAACCTCGTTGGGTCAGATTTATTCTTAAATCACAAATCTATTTGAGCTGACATGTCGAAAGCAGTTCTTCTTGTGAACGTGGTTGCTGACGTGTTGCGCTGCTTTGAGTGTTAAAAAATACTACTGCGTTTTGGGAACTGACGAGCCATACAATTCGGAACTCAGCGCTTCAATTTCTTCTTTAAGCGCCTCGTATTCTTCCATCTTCCGCGTCAGGAATGCTCGCGTCAGCGCGGCCTTCCGTGCAATACCCTGTGGCGTCAAAACGTAGGCATACCGCCGCTTGTCTTCTGCAGCGGTGAAATTTCCCAGTTTCACAAAGCCCTTGTCAATCAGGGCATTGATCACGTAGTGCATTCCGCCAACGCTCACCCCAACAGCCACAGCCAGTTCGCGCTGTGACATTTCAGGGTTGTCCTGAAGAAGCCGAAGGACGCGGAAATGCGTGTCTTCCTGGAGCTTGCTGCGTTTACTGGTCATAGAGGTGTGATGCTTTTTTTCAGGCTACCGCACAAGGATCGCCTGCGCGGCGCCTTGGGGTGTGTGGGATTCGAATGGTCGCAAATTAGCTGTATTGTTCAATTTCGAGCAATAGCACAAGGCTACAGCCGCGAACAGCCCCAATTTTATATCTTTTGAGAGGATAGTCTGACTTCGCAGTTCGCCACAGTTCTTGTCATCCAAGTCTTGGCCTGGTCGCTGAACGGCTTGCACCACATGTCACTTTGCCGCAGGAAAAGAAAACCACTACGTCATGCGCTCATAGTTGAGCGGGGTGTGATGCGCAAGCCTAAGCAGCTTCAGCTATGAAGTCAGTCACCAGCCGAAGAAGGCTATCGGGGGCCGCGACGCCCAGCCTCAAAAATTCAGGGCCACCTCAGCCTTTTGTGGAGGTTTCGGCTGTTCCGAGGCCGTTTTCACTCCTGTTCCACAAGCTGGTCACCCGCCTCGCCTTGACGACCTGAACCCGCCTGTACGTCCTGTGGCGCGTCGTTTTGCCCTGCAGCCCCCAATTCCTGCCGTTCCGCCTGTTCAACCGCCTCCTCCATGCTGAGCGTGTTCAAAACCAGATCAAATTGCTCGAGGATTTCTACCGCGTGGCGGGCCACATAGGAGCGGACGGCTTCGTTTTCCATCACCTTTTTCAGATAGCCCTTGGCAACCACGAGGTTCAGCAACTCCGAGCCGTAATTATCTTCGGCATGTTTGTACTTTTCCTGCACTTGGCTCATCTCACGTTCGAGCCTGACGATTTGCTCTAGCGGGTCGCCCTGTGGTTGCTCCGGCCGGGGTGGGGTGTAATCGTTGCGCTGTTCCGGCGGGGTCGCCTTAAGGAGGGCGTCCGCATGGGCAGAGGTGATCGTGTTGGCCGCAATCATCAGCTCGACCGCCTCGATCTGCCTGGCGGCTTTCATCTTGCGCAGGTGCCGGGTCACATCCGGCGTGAACTGATGGTCCTGCAAGAGTTCCACCGCCTTAGGGCAAATGCCGTGCAGCAGGTTGATCCGGCTGTTGATCGTCGACAGGTTGACGTTGAAGGCGCGGGCCAGCCGTTCCTTACTGACGCCTTTGTCGATGGCGCGGCGCAGCATGTAATGTTCCTGCACCGTTGAAAGCCGATTGATCCGGTGGTTGTAGGTGTAGGTCTCGAAATCCTTGGCAATCAGGCAGGGTGCCGTGTCCTGACCGAGTTCCTTCAGCGCCAGCACGCGCAGGTTGCCATCGAGCAGCAGAAACCCTGGCGCATCAGGATCGGGCTTGATCACCGACAAAGGCTCGATCAGGCCGATTTCACGAATGGAAGAGGCCTTGTTGCACGGGTCAGGGTTTGGTTGAGTTTTCCCTTACCCGTAGATTTGGTCAAGTGATGACCTCGAACTTGGCGTGGCCAAGCCCGGTCATTTTATTGAGAATGTGGGTGCCAATCTTGGCTTCTGTCTTTTGGTTGGGAAAGCTGCGCGCTTTCAGTTTGGGGCCGATGACTGCCTTCCAACGGCCCATTACGGTCTCTCCTCGACTGCGCTGATTGTATCCGCTGCTCCGCTGCCAGGCCATGCGACCACGAGTGGTTATGACGGTGATGCGCTGGTCGCGAAGCGTTGGATTGTCATCCGCATTGGGGCTCAAAATCGCAGTCTTCGGAGGCGGGATGATGATCTCCACGGCAGTACCAAACCGCTCTGCGAGCAGGGCGCTGGTGGGGTCGCCATCATAGGCGCCGTCAGCTATGAACCGGGTCACATCCGCGTCAATCTGGTCCAGAAGATCAGGCAAGGCAGTCGGATCACCCACATCGTCCTTGGTCAAATCCGAACAAACGATGTCACCACTGACAAGGTCTAACCCAAGGTGTAGCTTGCGCCAGGATTTGCGTCTGGGCTTTGTTTTGTGCTTATTCTCCAGCCATTCGCCTTCGCCAAAGATCTTCAGACCGGTGCTGTCCACGACGAGATGGACCGGGCCATCCTTTTCAGCACGCGATCTGATCGGCAAGGTCAGCCCAGTCCCACGACGTGAAAAGGTCGAGTAATCAGGCACAGGCAAATCCACACCAATGAGCTTGACAAGGCTCCGCACAAACCCTTCAGTCTGACGAAGTGGCTGCTTGTAAACGATGCCAAGTGTCAAACAGACCGTGATTGCCAGATCAGAATAGACCGGCTGGCCACCCCGTGTCTTGCGGCGCTCTGCACGCCATGCAGCTTCTACCTCGGGGCTCAACCAAACCGTTACATCGCCGCGCTGGCGCAGGCTTTCATTATACTGCGGCCAGTTCGAAATCCGATACCGCTTCTTCTTAAACTTGTGACGCCACGCGTCATTTAATTTGTGCGGCATCAACGCCATCCAATCGATCAGGAAAGGGCCGTCCTAACAGAACCGGCAGGGTCCGTGCAACAACGCCCTGTGAAGCCATCCAGCTTCGGTCGCTTGATATTTGCCGTTCGCCGGTAACCGGGCGGTATGGAAAACTCCATGATCTTCTTCACGCTCGCGCGCGACACCCCAAAATGAACTGCTGCCGCTCGTTCACTCATGCCGCCCCGACGCGCGAGACGGACCTTCCGATAAAGTTCCACGATTAAAATACCCCCGCCCTCCCTGTCACCAGAAAGGGCCAAAGTGGCAAAGTTTTACTCTGCCCGCAGCAGGATTATCCCGCCACTTCCGTGGCAAACTTTTGCACTGCCGTTCTCACTGGGTCTGTCGTGCAACTACGCCTGCAGCTATTGCAATCAGGCGTTCCAGATTGCGGATGCTACGGTCTCGAAACTGGTAGATGTTGAGCACTTTCTGGTCCAGCTCGACGGCTGGATCACTGATGCCCCGGAAAGCATTGAACTTTGGGGCGGCGAGCCGTTTCTCTACTGGGCCAAGATCAGGCGGCTGATCCCGGCGCTGGCGGAGCGGTTCCCGGCGGCACGCTTCTCCATTATTACCAACGGCTCGCTTTTGAGCCGCGAAAAGCTCAACTTCATCGCGGCCTATGACATTGCCATCACGATCTCGCATGACGGGCCCGGCCAGCATTTGCGCGGGCCTGATCCGCTCGCGGATCCGGAGACGCGCCGCTGGATTGAGGCTTTGCTGACTGAGCGCCCGGACAAGACGTCCTTCAATGCGGTGCTGACACGCACGCATCATGATCTTGGTGCGCTCAAGGCTTGGTTCGCCGACAAGGTTGGCCCGGATGTCTTCGTAGGGCTGGAAGGTGTGGTGAATGTCTATGACGCAGCGACCGCCATTGGGACGGGGCGTTTTGAGCCTGCGCAGTTGAACAGCCTCACGAGGTCAATCTTTGAGGCGCTGGTCGAGGATCCAAACGCCTTTGGCCTAGGCGCACGCCTTGACGAGTTCTACGCTTCCATCCAGCGACGCCGCCCAATCGACGCGCTTGGCCAGAAATGCGGGATGGACCGCGAAGACACCATCGCCGTCGATCTGCGCGGCAATGTCATGACCTGTCAGAACACCGGGGCCAAGGGGGCGCATAAAATTGGTCATGTGGAGGCGTTTGATGCGATCGCACTCAATACTGCCACCCATTTTGCCTTCCGCCCCGAATGCATGGCCTGCCCGGTTGTCCAGCTCTGCAAAGGGTCCTGCATGTTTCTTGAGGGCGACTTCTTCGCCCAGTCCTGCGCCAATGAGTTTGCGTTTAACTTCGGCGTCATGATGGCCGCGATTTGGCATCTGACGGGGATGGTGGTGGTTGGGGTTTCTGCTTCAACAGAAACACCCGCCGAGGCCACGGACGATTGAAGCGCGATCTTCAAATCAACGTCATACTAGACCCGCATTTCACAAGTAATTCCTTGATTTTAGGGCCAGCATCAGCATCTGTTTTGTCGACGTAGAGAACCTCACCGTCATAGATCAGAAGATAGACGCCCTGCGCGTCCGGGAGGGATTGGGCTTTGGCCTGCGTAGGAGGCGCTCTCTCCATGGCGCCGAGAGTCGGGACGAACTGGTTCATGACCGCGCCCAGCAAATCCAATTCAAAAGCAAGAAATTCCTCAGCCACTACGATCTCATATTTCCTCGGTATCCCAGATACTTAGCACGGGATAGCACTTGTCGCACTCTTGTCAGGGGAAAATATTGAGTCAGCGTTGAGTCAAACACAAACGACAAAATCCAGACTGTTTAAGTCGGGTTCTATCTATTTGTTATATTTAAGTATTTTGGTTGCGGGAGTAGGATTTGAACCTACGACCTTCAGGTTATGAGCCTGACGAGCTACCGGGCTGCTCCACCCCGCGACGGTTGGGCCCTTTTTGTTTGGGTCCTGGTGTCTTTGATCCTTCTTGAGAGGCTGTGGTTTCTTTCTAGGATTGGCGGTGACCTACTCTCCCACACCTTGAGATGCAGTACCATTGGCGCGACGGCACTTAACTGCCGAGTTCGGGAAGGGATCGGGTGTTTTGCTCGTGCTATGACCACCAATCCGAGGAAGAAACCGGTTGCGTTTGTTGCGCAACCGCCCCGGGGTTTCGGGTCTTGCCCTGCTTTTCGGCGGGGGTTTGATCCGGTTTTTCCGGGGTGTACAACATCGGTTTTGTTCCAAGTCCATTTGTGCTGCTTTTGACGATCCTGGCAGGGTTCACGGTTGTGAACCTTGCTGTTTCTGGATCAAATCAAGCCTATCGGGCAATTAGTACCAGTCAGCTGAAAGCGTTGCCGCTCTTACACCTCTGGCCTATCGACGTGGTGGTCTACCACGGCCCTCAAGGGAGACCTTGTTTTGAAGGGGGCTTCCCGCTTAGATGCCTTCAGCGGTTATCCTGTCCGAACATAGCTACCCAGCACTACCGTTGGCACGATAACTGGTCCACCAGTGGTTCGTTCACCCCGGTCCTCTCGTACTAGGGGCAACTCTTCTCAAGTCTCCTACACCCACGGCAGATAGGGACCGAACTGTCTCACGACGTTCTAAACCCAGCTCACGTACCTCTTTAAATGGCGAACAGCCATACCCTTGGGACCTGCTCCAGCCCCAGGATGAGATGAGCCGACATCGAGGTGCCAAACGATGCCGTCGATATGGACTCTTGGGCATCATCAGCCTGTTATCCCCAGCGTACCTTTTATCCGTTGAGCGATGGCCCTCCCACTTGGGACCACCGGATCACTATGACCGACTTTCGTCTCTGCTCGACTTGTCAGTCTTGCAGTCAGGCAGGCTTCTGCCATTGCACTCAACGACCGATTTCCGACCGGTCTGAGCCTACCTTCGCGCGCCTCCGTTACGATTTGGGAGGCGACCGCCCCAGTCAAACTCCCCACCATGCAGGGTCCCGGATCCGGATGACGGACCGCGGTTAGATATCAGAATGGCGAAGGGTGGTATCTCAAGGGAGGCTCCACGAGAACTGGCGTCCCCGCTTCGATGCCTACCACCTATCCTGCACATCACAATCCTGATACCAGTGCAAAGCTGGAGTAAAGGTGCATGGGGTCTTTCCGTCTAACCGCGGGAAGTGTGCATCTTGACACACAGTTCAATTTCGCTGAGTCCACATCAGAGACAGCGGGGAGATCGTTACGCCATTCGTGCAGGTCGGAACTTACCCGACAAGGAATTTCGCTACCTTAGGACCGTTATAGTTACGGCCGCCGTTTACTGGGGCTTCAATTCAGAGCTTGCACCCCTCCTTTTA